>JAACED010000028.1 GCA_011682695.1 Gammaproteobacteria bacterium | reverse complement strand
GGGTTCGCAGCGCTCTCACCATTGCGGGCTCCCAGGTACCATCGGTACCGATGCAACCTGTGCTCACCCCCACCGCATCGGCACGCCTCGACGCTGCCTCGTCGGATCCCGGCCCCATGCTCATGGAACGCGCCGGCATGGGCGTCGCCCTCGCCGCGGTGCGAATGGGAGCTCGATACGGAGCCAGAGTGATCGTCTTGGCCGGACCCGGCAACAACGGCGGCGACGGGTATGTCGCCGCCCGCTATCTGCACCGGCGCGGCGTCGCCGTGCAAGTGCATGCGCTTGCCGAGCCGAAGACGCCCGACGCCGCGTGGGCGGAAGCGGGAGCGGTCGATGAAGGCGTCTCGGTCCGTTCGATCGGAGTACCACAGCCGGCCGATCTGATCATCGACGCGATCTTCGGTGCCGGCTTCCGCGGGAGCCTTCCCGACGTCCTCATTCCGTGGACCGAGACCGACACGCCGGTCCTTGCCGTCGACATCCCCAGCGGCCTCGACGGCACCACCGGCCGCGTCGAAGGGTCTGTCTTCACGGCGACCGCCACCGTGACCTTCCACAGTCCGAAGGTCGGCCAGATCATCGGCCGCGGTCCGGACGTCTGCGGACGTCTCGAAGTGCGCGACATCGGGCTTGCCGGTGGGGACGCAGCGTTCCTGCTTGCAGAGGAGAGCGACGCACCTCGGCCGGGGAGGGCACGCACCGCCCACAAGTGGTCTGCCGGGTCGGTCCTCGTCGTCGGTGGCTCACCGGGGATGACCGGTGCCCCTCTTCTGGCTGCCCGATCCGCGCTGCACGCCGGAGCAGGGTCGGTCTCGATCGCCTGCCCCGGGGCGCTGCAGACCGTCTACGCGGGGGCCGCTCCAGAGCTGCTTACGACGGGGATCGGCAGCGGAGTCCGGTTCGAGCAGGCCGATGCCCAGACTGTCGCCGCGGCCGCGGAACGCTTCGACGTGATCGCCCTCGGTCCCGGCCTTGGCCGCGGTCGGCAAGGCTTCGTCACCTCACTGCTCGAAACCTGGGACGGTCCGCTGCTCATCGACGCCGACGGGATCAACGCGCTCTCCGCTCCAGAGGCGCTCGCCGCGCGCCCGTTCCCGACGGTCATCACGCCGCACGTCGGAGAATTCCGCCGCCTCACCGGTTCAGATGCGACCCATGAACACGCAGCGGAGCTTGCCGCCACGACCGGCGCCGTCGTCGTCCTCAAAGGATCTCCGACATTCGTGATGGGAGCGCAGCGCTGGGTCGTGACGAGTGGAGGACCGGAGCTCGCGACGATCGGCACCGGTGACGTGCTCACCGGACTTCTCGCAGCGCTGTGGGCGAGGGGCCTCGACGCCGAAACGGCGGCGCGCTCCGCGGCGTACTGGCACGGTCGCGCGGGAGCCTGCCTCGCCGCGAGAGAGACGGTGACCGCAGATCTCCTGGCAACAGAAGTCGGGAAGATCGCATGGTGAGACCATCGTGGGCCGAGATCGACCTCGGCGCCGTCGCCGAGAACGTGCGGGTATTGCGCGAACTCGTCGCTCCGGCGAACGTATGCGCGGTCGTGAAGGCAGACGGATACGGACATGGTGACGTACCCGTTGCCGAAGCTGCCATCGGCGCCGGAGCAGGCATGCTCGCCGTTGCGCTGGTCGAGGAGGGAATCTGCCTGCGGGAGGCGGGAATAGAAGCCCCGGTGTTGCTGCTGTCGGAACCTCCGGTACAGGGTGCCGCCGAGGTCATCCGCTGGGGCCTCACGCCGACCGTGTATCGGGAGGAGTTCGCTGCAGCGCTCTCGGAAGTGGCTCCGAGGACGATTCCGGTGCACATCAAGGTCGATACCGGCATGCATCGCGTCGGTGCAGCGATCGACGACGCGGCGGACCTCATCAGAAGGGTCGTGGCCGACCCGCACCTGCGGCTCGACGGCGTTTGGACCCACTTGGCCGTCGCCGACGAGGACGATCCCTTCACCGAAGAGCAGCTGGAACGGTTCGCGGGCGTCTTGGCAGATCTCGACGCGCTCGGGATCGACGTTCCTATCCGGCATGCGGCAAACACGGCGGGTGCCATTCGCTTTCCCCAGGCACGCTTGGACATGGTGCGTATCGGCATCGGCATCTACGGGATCAACCCTGCGCCGGACCTCATCACCGACGTTCCGCTGCGTCCGGCGATGCGGATCGTGTCCGAGGTGGCGATGGTTCGACGGTATCCGGCCGGGGTTCGTCCCTCCTACGGGCGTCGGCGGGCGCTCTCCAAGGAAGCGACGGTGGTCACCATTCCCATCGGCTACGCCGACGGCTTGCCGAGATCACTTGCCGCCGATGGCGAAGTGCTGATCGGGGGCCGGCGGCATCGACTCGCCGGCAACGTCACGATGGATCAGATCCTTGTCGACGTTGGCGACACGCCGGTAAAGGTCGGAGATGAAGTCGTGCTGATCGGGAGCCAGAACGGAGACGAGATCACCGCCGCCGAATGGGCCGAACATCTCGGAACGATCGCGTACGAGATCGTCTGTCAGATCGGTCCGCGGCTGCCGAGGAGGTATCTGTGAACACGATCACTGCGGTTCCCGGGATACGCGTCGGGCATTGGACCGACACGGAAGCGAAGACCGGCTGCACCGTCGTGTCACTCCCGGAGCCGAACGTGGTTGCGATCGAGATTCGCGGCGCTGCGCCCGGAACCAGGGAGAGCGCCCTGCTGGCGCCGGGGATGAGCGTCGAAACCGTGCAGGCGATCCTGTTGACCGGAGGTTCGGCCTTCGGTCTCGCTGCCGCGGATGGCGTGATGAGAGAACTCGAAGCCGAAGGACGTGGGTATCCGACTCCAACGGGTCTGGTTCCGATCGTGCCGGCGGCGGTGATCTACGACCTGCTCACCGGCGACCCTTCCATCCGGCCGGGGCCCGACGAAGGCGCAGCGGCCTACCGTGCAGCGTCCGATCGAGCCGTCGAATCGGGCCCGATCGGTGTCGGTGCCGGAGCGCTGGTCGCCGGGTGGCGAGGGGCGTTCCAACCCGGCGGGCTCGGATCCGCCGCCGTGACCGTCGGCGACGCGACCGTGGCCACACTGGTCGTCGTCAACGCCGTCGGGGACATCTTCACCCTTTCGGGCACACCACTCACCGGAGGCTCGATAGAGCCGGGGCCGTCCGTGATTCCGCCGGTCCCCAACACCAACACGACGCTCATCGTCGTGGCCACCGATGCCAAGCTCACCCGCTCCGAGCTGACCAGAGTCGCCGTTCGCGCGCAAGATTCCCTCGCTGTGTGCGTCAGACCGTCGCATACTCGATATGATGGCGATGCCGCATTCGCGGTCTCTTGCGGGAACGTTCAGGCCGACGTCGATGCCGTCGCCGAAGGAGCGTTTGCCGCGACAGGGCATGCGATCGAGGCGGCGCTGACATGGCGGAAGACGACTGAGGACACGTGACGGACGCACACGAGGCACTTCGAGAGCTCGAGGAGCGCGCCCGTGCTTGCACAGCGTGCCGGCTCGCCGAGACCAGAACCACCGTTGTATTCGGTGACGGCTCTGCGGATGCCCGCGTCATGTTCGTCGGGGAAGGGCCCGGAAGGAATGAGGATCTGCAGGGTGTGCCGTTCGTCGGGGCGGCCGGGCAACTCCTGAATCGGCTGCTCGAAGAGGTCGACCTCAGACGCGAAGACGTATACATCGCCAACGTCGTCAAGTGCCGTCCCCCGGGGAACCGGGACCCGAAACTGGATGAGATCGAAGCCTGCAAGGGATATCTTGCCGAGCAGATCAAGCTTATCGACCCCGACGTGGTTTCAACGCTCGGCAACTTCGCCACCAAGCTGTTACTCAAGCAGGAGATGGGCATCACAAAGCTTCGTGGTCATGCGTACCCTTGGTGGAATCGCACCGTCGTTCCAACATTCCATCCGGCTGCAGCGTTGCGTGGAGGCGAGTCGGTCTTGAGCCATATGCGCGAAGACTTCTTGCTGATCGAAGGGGTACTGTCCAGGACGGCCAAGGTGGAAGAGGAAGAGCCCGAGCAACTGGGACTGTTCGGATGAATGTCAGGTCATCTTCAGAAGTCGAAACCCGCTTCGTGGGCCGCCGGCTCGCCAGCCTTCTCCGGCCCAACGATATCGTGCTGCTCTGCGGAGAACTCGGATCCGGCAAGACGGCGTTCGTGGCCGGCCTCGCCGAAGGTCTCGGTGTCGAAGACCAGGTGACCAGCCCCAGTTTCGTACTCGTTCGCCGCTACCAGGGCGGCTTCATCCCTCTCATCCATGCCGACGTCTATCGGCTCGGGTCACTGAATGAACTGGCGGACCTCGATCTACTCGACGAGGCAGACGACGCAATCCTCGCGGTCGAGTGGGGAGACGCCGTGGAGTCGGCGATGCCAAGCCAGTATCTCCGGGTGCAGTTCGAGGTCGAAGAGGATGGGACTCGCCAGATCAGCCTCGCAGGTCATGGGCCGGCCTGGACCGACCGGCGCCTCGAGGACGTGATGGAATGAAACTGCTCGCAATCGAAACCGCCACGCCTGCCTCCTCCGTCGCGCTCGGGGAAGGCCGGCGCACCGTCGCTTCGGCCACCAAGGTCGATCGTCGAGGTCACGCAGCGTTCATCGTTTCCGCGCTCGACTACCTGTTCGACCAGGCAGGGTGGATTCCCACCGATGTGGATGCCATTGCGATTGACATCGGCCCCGGCCTGTACACGGGCATTCGGGTCGGGCTGGCCACCGCCCAGGGTCTTGCTGCCAGCCTCGGTGTCCCCCTCATCCCGATCGTCTCATTGGATGCCGTCGCCCTTGATGCAACGACCGGTCACCGTCATATCTGGTCCGTCATCGATGTGCGTCGCGGAGAGGTGGCCGTAGCGTCATACCAACCGGTTCCCGGGGGAGTTGTGCGAGACGGCGACCCCAGGATCGTAAGTCCGAACCACCTGCGTGCCCTGCTCGAGTCGGACCCGCAGAACGCTCTCGTCGTCGGCGACTGGGAGATCCTCGACGAAACCGTGCTGCGAGGGTTGCACCGGATCAAGGCCGGTCGTCCCCGCTACCCGTCGGCAGAGGCGCTCTTGGGTCTGGCGGTCGGACCGGTGGAACGCCAGGAGTTCCCACCCAATAGCGACGTTCGGCCGCTTTATCTGCGTGAACCGGATGTGAACATCAACTGGGCACAGTTTCGCAGGGAGTCGCCGTGGTCGGAGTTGCCGTGATGGATATCCGCCCGATGGTGGTCGAGGACGTGCCGGCGGTACTTGCGCTGGAAAGGGAGACGTTTCCTCAACCATGGGATGAGGAGATCTTGCGCAGCGAGGTGGTTGCCGCCAATCGTGTGTACCTCGTTGCCGAAGGTCCGGACGGGACCATCAATGGTTACGGAGGTCTGCTCTTGAACGGAGATGAGGCCCATGTCGTCACGCTTGCGACATCGCTGCGGGGACGCGGCTTGGGAACCAGACTCATGCTCGGGCTGGTCGAGGCCGGTCTTGAGCACGGTGCCCAGCACATCACCCTCGAAGTGCGGGCATCGAACCGGACCGCGCAGGAGCTGTATCGCAAGTTCGGGATGGTGCCGGTCGGTATTCGCAAGGAGTACTACAGCGATGAAGATGCACTCGTGATGTGGGCTCCCGACGTTGCGACACCCGAGTATCGGGCTCGCCTCGACGAGATCCGAAGGAGTCTGCGATGAGCAGCGGCCCTGTCGTCCTGGCCTTCGAAACGAGTTGTGACGAGACCGGCGTTGCGGTTGTGCGCGGTACCGAAGTCCTCTCCAACATCCTCGCGTCGCAGACGGAGATTCACGCGCGGTTCGGCGGTGTCGTTCCAGAGGTCGCGGCAAGAGCACATGTGGAGTCGATCCGCTCGCTGACCCATCGTGCACTTGGTGAGGCGGGAGTCCATCCGGACGATCTCGATGGTGTCGCGGCAACGCAAGGTCCCGGGCTCGTCGGCGCCCTGCTGGTGGGGTTCTCGTTCGCGAAGGCGACAGCGTGGGCACGTGGTGTTCCGTTCGTGGGGATCGACCACATGGAGGGGCACTTGATGGCTCCGAGGCTTCAACACGCCGACTTCGAGCCTCCGGCGGTCGTGGTCCTCGCTTCCGGGGGCCACAGTCAGATCGTGCACGTCCCCCGCTGGGGCGAGTACAAGGTGCTCGGCCGGACCATCGACGATGCATCCGGCGAGGCGTTCGACAAGCTGGCGCGGTTCATGGGCCTGGGCTATCCGGGAGGACCGGCGATCGACAAAGCATCCGAGGACGGAGATCCGCGAGCGCTGAAGTTCCCTCGTGCTCTCGCCGATCGACGCTACGACTTTTCGTTCTCGGGTCTCAAGACTTCCGTCGTGACGTTCATCAAGAAGGCGAGCGTGGCCGGCACGCTGCCGCCGCTGGCCGATGTGGCCGCTTCCATTCAGGAGGCGATTATCGATGTGCTCGTGGACAAGACCTTCAACGCCGTCGAGGACACCGGCGCGGAGACGGTGGCAGGCGGCGGTGGCGTACTCTCGAACAGGAGATTGCGGGTGAGGATGCAGGAGGAGGCAGATCGGCACGGTGTGCGCCTTCTGCTTCCCGATCCGGTTCTGTGCACCGACAACGCGGCGATGATTGGCGCTGCCGGTGCCTACCACCTCACCGAAGGTCATTTCTCCGACTGGGGATCTTCGGTCGATCCGTCCATGGCGCTATGAACGGCAAGGGGTTTTCGATAGGGCGTGTGCACGGCATCCCGATCACCGCCGACGCTTCGTGGCTGATCATCTTTTTCCTGATCTGGATGTTCTTCTGGACGGACCTCGTCACCGCTGCCGATCAGGGAATCGTGGCATCTACCGGGGGCGCCGGTTTCTGGGTGGGTGCCTTTGTCGGGACGCTGCTGTTCTTCGGCAGCATCATCGTGCACGAGCTCAGCCATTCGCTCGTCGCCGTCGGGCGAGGGATCCAGGTCAAGCGAATACACCTCTTCGTATTCGGCGGGGTGTCGGAAATCGAAGAGGAGGCGACGACGCCCGGCGTCGAGTTCGCCATCACGATCGCCGGACCGCTGGCTTCGGTCATTCTCGGCGCCATGTTCTTCGGGTTTTCGTTCCTGTTCGCGGACGGCACGATCGTTCATCGGCTGACGGAGCGACTCGCCTTCGTGAATGTCGTGCTCGGTGTGTTCAATCTGGCGCCCGGGTTCCCCCTCGACGGTGGCCGTGTGCTGCGGTCGATCGTCTGGAAGATCACCGGCGATTTCAACCGGGCGACGAGAGTTGCCGCGATGGGCGGGCGCGGGGTGGCGTTGTTGATGGTTGTCATCGGGGTGGTCGACCTGTTCACGACAGGCAACTTTGGGGGTCTCTGGTGGATCGTGCTCGGCTGGTTCCTCTTTCAGGCTGCCGGTTCGGCCCTGCTGCAGATGGAGACCAAGGAGGTCCTGCATGGCGTCACGGCCGGACAGATCATGACGCCGACACCCATCGCCGTGGACGGTGACCTCACGCTGCAGGATCTGTTCGACGAGTTCTTCATGCAGCACAACTACTCCTGCTTCCCGGTGGTCGAGGGCGGGAGGGTGCGGGGTCTCATCAGCCTGCGTGAGCTTCGTGAGGTGGACCGGGAGCGCTGGGGAGCTGTGCGAACGTCCGACGTGATGAGACGCCTGGAGCCCGAGGATGCCGTGTCGTCCGAGACGGATGTCGAGGCGCTCTTGCCCCGCCTCGTCGGGGAGGGGCGCAGGGTCGTGGTCGTTCGAGATGGCCGACTCGTCGGGATCATCTCTTCTTCCGACGTTGCGCGCTGGATGCAGCGCCACAAGCTCTAGGAGTCTTACCCCGAGATCTTGTGTCGATGTGGTGTCGCGGTACCGAATACCGGACGCTGAACAGGGCGAACGAAGCGAGCCCAGTCCTCCCGATCCCGCGAAATCGTGATTAGCACTCATATGAGGAGAGTGCTAGCCTTTAGCACTCAAGGAACAGGAGTGCTAAGGCAACTCGAAGGAGGGTTCTGCATGAAACTCCAGCCTCTGGGTGACCGTGTGGTCGTCAAGCCCAATGACGAGGAGGAAGCTCGCACAGCTTCCGGTCTCGTGATCCCGGACACCGCCAAGGAAAAGCCGCAGCTCGGCGAGGTCCTTGCCGTGGGTCCTGGTGAAATCAACGACAGTGGTGATCGGGTACCCCTCGACGTCAAGAAGGGCGACGTTGTCGTCTACTCGAAGTACTCGGGCACCGAGATCAAGCTAGAGGGTGAGGAATACCTGATCCTCTCCGCGCGTGATCTCCTCGCGGTCGTCAATTAGGAGGATCAATGGCTGCAAAGGAACTACGGTTTGATGAGGACGCGCGTCGCGGCCTCGAGGCCGGTGTGAACAAGCTGGCCGACGTCGTGAAGGTGACGCTCGGGCCAAAGGGTCGCAACGTCGTATTGGAGAAGAAGTGGGGTGCACCCACGATCACCAATGACGGCGTCACGATCGCAAAGGAAGTTGAGCTTGAGGACGCATGGGAGAACATGGGTGCTCAGCTCGCAAAGGAAGTGGCGACGAAGACCAACGACGTCGCCGGTGACGGCACTACCACCGCTACCGTGCTCGCTCAGGCAATGGTTCGCGAAGGGCTGCGCAACGTCGCCGCCGGCGCCAACCCGATGGAGCTGAAGCGGGGCATGGAACAGGCCGTTGCCAAGGTCGTCGAGTTCATCGGCGGGTTCTCCAAGGACATCGAGTCCCGCGATGAGATCGCTCACGTCGCTGCCATCTCGGCTGCCGACTCCATGATCGGCGAGCGTATCGCCGAGGCGATGGACAAGGTCGGCAAGGACGGTGTGATCACCGTCGAAGAGGGACAGACGTTCGGCATCGAGCTCGAGTTCACCGAAGGTATGCAGTTCGACAAGGGCTTCACCTCGCCGTACTTCGTCACCGACTCGGACCGGATGGAAGCGGTGCTCGAGGATCCATACATCCTCATCGCCAACCAGAAGATTACGGCCGTCAACGACCTGCTTCCCGTGCTGGAGAAGGTCATGCAGACCGGCAAGCCGATCATGATCCTCTCCGAGGACGTCGAGGGCGAAGCGCTGGCCACGCTGGTGGTCAACAAGATCCGCGGGACGTTCTTGTCCGTGGCGGTGAAGGCTCCCGGGTTCGGTGAGCGGCGTAAGCAGCAGCTGCAGGACATTGCCATCCTCACCGGTGGCACCGTGATCTCCGAGGAGGTCGGCCTGAAGCTCGAGAACGTGTCCCTTGACATGCTCGGGAAGGCCCGCAAGGTCGTCGTTACGAAAGACGACACAACGATCGTCGACGGTGCAGGATCAAGGGCGGACGTTGAGGCCCGGATCAAGCAGATCAACCGCGAGATCGAGAACTCGGACTCCGATTGGGACCGTGAGAAGCTTCAGGAGCGTCTCGCGAAGCTCGCCGGTGGCGTCGCCGTCATCAAGGTGGGCGCTGCCACCGAGGTGGAGCTGAAAGAGAAGAAGCACCGCATCGAGGATGCGCTGTCTGCTACCCGCGCTGCGGTGGAAGAAGGCATCGTGCCCGGCGGTGGCGTGGCTCTGCTCCGTGCCCAGGAAGTCGTGGAGAAGATGCGCGGCGGTACCGATGATGAGAAGACCGGCCGGTTGATCGTGCGTAAGGCGCTTGAAGAGCCGCTGCGGCAGATCGCCGTCAACGCCGGCTTCGAAGGCGGCGTCGTCGCCGACCGGGTCCGCAATGAAGGCGGTACTTCCGGATTCAACGCGGCGACCGGTGTGTTCGAGGACCTGCTCGGTGTGGGTGTCATCGACCCCGCCAAGGTCACTCGCTCCACCGTTCAGAACGCTTCGTCGATCGCGAGCCTGTTGCTCACGACCGAGGCGCTCATCGTCGAGAAGAAGGAAGATACCCCGCCGATGCCTGCCGGAGCTCCCGGCGGTCCCGGCATGGACTTCTAGAAGATCCTCATTCGAGGGAGAGCGGGGCCCTTCGGGGCCCCGCCTCTTTACGGGGAGTCCGCTGGTTGGCTCGTTCGGCCGTGATTCGATCCATCGGCCGAGAGCGCTGCTCGCTGCGACCGTTTCTCGAGGGAGTGCTCGACTGCGACTTCGCTCTGGCGCGTGATGCCTCTGGCCCGGTATCGACATCGGGAACGTTGCCGGGCAAGGCTCCGGCGAGAGAACATTCGCGACGAAGTGGTCGCCCTATGAGCGGGGGACGGTGCGCTGCTTGCCCTTCTGGTATTCGTGTTCGAGCAGTCCCCACACCGAATGGTCGAGCCACTGGCCGCGGACTTTGATCTCTTCCCTGAGGACGCCCTCTCGCACGAAACCCAGCTTCTCCGCCACCCGCTCGCTGCCTCGGTTCCCGAGCGCGATACGCAGGATCGCGCGATGGAGGTGCAACTCGTCAAAGGCGATCTCGAGGGCCCGGGCGGTCACCTCGGTGGCGATCCCTTTGGTCGTTTCATCACTGCGGACCCAGTAGCCGATCTCGCCGGTGCGGAACGACTTGGAGAGGAACCAGATGGAAATGTTGCCGAGATGGTGACGGGGCTCATCGGGGTTTCGGATCGCGAGATCGAACGCTTGTCCTTCTTTCCAAGAGCGGATGCTCTCGCGTATGTACGCCTGAGCATCTGAGTGTCCGTAGCCTGCGTGCGCCCAGGGGAGCCATTGCTGGAGTTCCGGGAGCGAGGCCCTGACGGCCTCCACCAGCGGCAAGGCGTCGCGCCGTTCAAATGGCCGGAGAATGTAGCGGGGGGTGGTGCGAACGGTGGTGTCGAGTGGTTCCACTGTCGCACAGCCTATCGCCCGTCGTACGATGCTTGTGTGCACAGGCTGAATATTCATGGGGTGAGTAACGAGGTGCCGAATACGAGCGGTCCGTCTGCTGCCGTCCTTTTGCCGATCTATCGGGAGAACGGGGCGGCGCGTCTCGTCATGATCAAGCGCCCGATGTCGATGCCGACGCATGCAGGGGATATCGCTTTTCCGGGCGGGCGGCCGGACCCTGGTGATGCAGGTCCAGTCGCGACGGCACTAAGGGAGGCCGAGGAAGAGGTCGGGATCATTCCGGGTGATGTGCATCTCCTTGGCTTTCTCCCGGCAGTCGACACGGTGCAGTTCCGGCTACCGGTCGTTCCGGTGGTCGGGTTCCTCGATGGTGTCCCGGACCTGCACCCGTCCGAGCGGGAGGTCGATCGGGTCTTCCGAACTCCGCTCGACGGACTGCGTGATGAGTCGGCCTGGCGTTGCGAGACGTGGAGAGGGCACCAGGTGTGGTTTTTCGACCTCGACGGCGACGTGCTGTGGGGGGCGACGGCATGGATGGTGCGCAAGCTGCTGGGCTTGCCGCTTTCCCGTCAATAGCAGCGTCGGATAGCGACGCCGGCATTGACGAGAAACCTGCAGCCCGATTCCTGTCAATGGCAGCGTCGGATAGCGACGCCAGCATTGACGAGAAACGCGAGGGTCTTCTCTTGCAGGTGGATTCTTGCTACGTAAGAGGTGTGACCCCAGATCAGAGAATTGCCACTCTCGCACGTTCCCAGCACGGCGTCGTTACGCGTCCTCAGGCGCGAGATGCCGGTTTGTCATCATCAGGGGTAGACCGCAGGCTCCGCAGCGGATACTTCCTTTCTGTGTATCCCGGCGTCTTCACCTTGAGTGGTGTCCCGTCGTCCCGTCTCCAGGGCCTGATGGCTGCCGTTCTATCGACTGGTGTGGGCGCTGTCGCCTCACACCGCAGTGCTGCCGGACTCCTGGGGATGCTGCCTTGGCCTCGACAGATGCACGTTGCCACCAGACGCCGGCGCTGGTCTCCCAAGCCCTTCGTAGTCCATCGGTCCACAGACTTGGCGCCAGATCAGACAATGGTTCTCCGCTGCATTCCTACGACGGAACCCGCGCGGACGATCGTCGATCTCGGAGCAGCGGTGGGACGGCGCACCGTTGCTCTGGCCTTCGACAAAGCGTTGCGTGACCGACTTGTGACACTCGAAAGAGTGGCGGAGGTAGTCGATGACGTTGCGCGTCAGGGCCGGACGGGAGTCGGTACGGCAAGGGCGTTGTTGGAGATCCGGCTGAAGTGGCGAGGTGATACCGAAAGCCCTCTGGAGGATCTATTTCGTCAGCTCCTGGCAGACGCCGGTTTGCCGATGCCCATGGGCCAGTATCCGGTCCGGGATCAGCTGGGAGTGGTCGTTGCGAGGCTCGACTTCGCCTATCCCGAGAGGAGACTGGGGATTGAACTCGATGGCTTCCGATTCCACAGTGATCCGAAGACATTTGCGGATGATCGAGTCCGGCAGAACGCTGTCCTGTCTGCGGGTTACCGTCTGTTGCGGTACACGGCTCGGGACCTTCGAGACACCCCGCAGCGCGTCGTGGCCGAGGTTGCCAGGTCGCTCGCCGAACTTCCTGTCAATAGCAGCGTCGGATAGCGACGCCGGCATTGACGAGAAACCTGCAGCCCGATTCCTGTCAATAGCAGCGTCGGATAGCGACGCCAGCATTGACGAGAAACCTCACACCAGGCGGGCAGTTTCCCGGATCAGCTCCCAAGCCCGTCGGACGTGACGCTCCTCCGTGTGGGTCTGACCAATCGACATCCGTAGCGTGAACTTCCCGTCGAGCCTGGTGTGGGTGAGAAACAGCCGGCCTGAGGCGTTGAGCCGGTTCATGATCGCCTCGTTGCGCTCGTCGCCTCCGAGATGCCGGAAGCAGACGAGGTTCAGCGGCACCGGGGCGGCCGGCTCGAAGTCGGGATCGTCGGCGATCCACGCGGCGAACACCTCGGCCAGGCGCAGGTGCTCTCGTACGATCGCCTGGAGACCCTCCACGCCGTAATGGCGAATGACGAACCACAGCTTGAGCGCCCGGAAACGCCTTCCGAGCGGCACGTGCCAGTCTCGATAGTCGAAGACCTCGCCCGACTCGGACGCCTGGTTGCGCAGGTATTCGGGCAGGATGCTCAGCGTGCGGATCAGCACGGAGCGGTCGGCAACGAAGAAGGCGGTGCAGTCGAAGTTCGTCAGCATCCACTTGTGCGGGTTGAACACGTAGCTGTCCGCCAGTTCCAGCCCGTCGTGGATCCAGCGCATCTCCGGCAGCAATGCCGCCGTCCCTGCGAGCGCGGCATCGACGTGGAGCCAGACACCGTGCCGGCGGCAGATCTCTCCGATGGCCCGTAGCGGATCGATTGCCGTCGACGAGGTCGTTCCGACCGTCGCGCTCACGAATGCGGGGATCAGCCCTGCCTCCAGATCGGCACGAATCGCAGCATCCAACGCCTCGGGGCGCATGGCGAACGTGTCGTCCACGTCGATCATCCGGAGTCGATCGGATCCGATGCCGACGACTCTGATCGCTTTCTCCATCGAAGAGTGCGCTTGCGTCGACGTGTAGGCCACGAGCCTTGGATCGACACCCTCGCGATTCGACACGAATCCCGTTGCCCGTTCTCTGGCTGCCAGCAGGGCGGTGAGGGTCGCCGAGGAGGCCGAATCCTGGATGACGCCCCCACCGGCGCCGCTCGAGAGAAACCGTTTGGGGAGGCCGAGCATCTCGACGAGCCAGTCCATCACGTGTGTCTCGAGTTCGGTTGCCGCCGGACTGGTCGTCCACAGCATTCCTTGGATCCCCAGTCCGGAAGAGACCAGATCTCCGAGGATGGCGGGTCCGGAGCTGTTCGCGGGGAAGTAGGCGAAGAAGTTGGGCGACTGCCAGTGGGTGATCCCCGGGAGGATGATGTCGTCGAGGTCACCGAGGAGCGCTCCGAACGGTTCTCCCTGGTGTGGCGGGTGCTGCGGCAGCGCGGCACGGATCTCTCCTGGCTGCACCTGCGAGAGGACCGGCAGATCTTCGACCCGTTCCAGGTAGTCGGCGATCCAGTCGATCACCTCTCGCCCGTGTCGCCGGAACTCATCCGAGGTCATGTGATAGTCGCTGGGGTTCATGGCCGCAGGTTATCGCCGTTCCTGCTGCCGGTACACCTCGGGGTTTGCGCATGCCGGCATCGGATCGCCCCGCAGGCCGGCGATGAGGTTCTCCGTAGCGAGGTCCGCCATGGCGATCCTCGTTGCCACCGTGGCAGATCCGAGGTGCGGAACGATCACACAGTTGGTGAGCGTGAGGAGTGGATCATCGGGAGGGATCGGCTCCGGGTCCGTCACGTCGAGAGCGGCCGCTGCGATCTCACCGGTACGCAGGGCCCACTCGAGCGCGCGAGGGTCCACGATGGCTCCCCGGGCGATGTTGGTCAGCGTGGCCGTCGGCTTCATGCGTCGAAACGCGTCCATCCCGATCAGATGATGCGTCTCGGCGGTGAGCGGGCAGGCAACCAGGACGTGGTCCGCTTCTTCGAGCAGGGCCTGCAGGGTCCTGTGTCCGACGCCGAGGGCGGCCTCGGCCTCAGGATGACGGTTGCGGCTGTTGTACCGAACCCGCATTTCGAATCCAACGGCTCGCCGTGCGACGGCGGTGCCGATACGGCCGAGGCCGATGATGCCGAGTGTCGTTGCGTGGACCTGCGCGCCGAGCAGCAGTGCCGGCTCCCACCGCCGCCACTTCCCTGCCTTGACGTAGTCGGCGCCTTCCACGACGCGTCGAGCAGCGGTCAGCAGCAATGCAAATGCCATGTCGGCGGTCGCTTCGGTCAACACGTCGGGCGTGTGACCCACCGCAATGCCCCGCTGGGTGCACGCTGCCAGGTCGATGTTGTCGGTTCCGACGGCCATCGTGCTGATGGCCCGCAACCTCGGTGCCACATCGAGCACCTCGGTGTCGATCGAGTCGGTGAGCATGCACAGCAGACCGTCCGCCTCTCGGACCTCGGCGAGCAGACGCTCTCGCGGCAGCGCGCGATCTTCTGGCCATGTCCAGACCGTGCCGGCATTCTCGAGCCGCTCCACGGCTGATCCCGGCGGCCTACGGGTGACGACGATTTGGGCCATTGGAGGGATGGTACCGACCTGGTACTCCTGAACCCAGGGCTCGTAGGTACCCTGGGGATACCTATAGGGTAACTACGAGCCCTGGGTTCGCCGATTGGGGAGATCTGAAGCTGGAATCCCGGCGGGTTCTTCGGTAGCCTCTCGATGGTGAATGTGCATGTACCCGCGCGGTGGTGGCCCTGCTGATCGTCGCGGCGCGTGTTCGATATCTCGCCGGCGGCGTCGAGCCCCGGCGTTTCTCATGGAGGAACCGTGGAACGTAAGACCGTCTTCTCCGGGATCCAGCCCACCGGAGGGATCCACATCGGCAACTATCTGGGGGCGTTGCGCAATTGGGCACGCCTGCAGGATGACTACGACGCGATCTACTGTGTCGTCGATCTGCATGCCATTACGGTCGACTACGACCCGGAAGAATTCCGGCAGACCCGTCTCAACACGGCGAAACTGCTCATGGCGGTCGGCATCGACCCGGACCGGTCATTGCTCTATTACCAGAGCCAGGTGCGCGAGCACGTCGAGCTCGCATGGCTCCTGGCGACGATCACCTCACTGGGTCAGCTCAACCGGATGACACAGTTCAAGGAGAAGGCCGACAAGGGTGGCGAGAACCTGGGCCTCTATGCGTATCCGGTATTGATGGCGAGTGACATCCTGATTCACAAAGCCCACTACGTTCCCGTGGGGGAGGACCAGACGCAGCATCTGGAGGTGACTCGCGACCTCGCACAGCGGTTCAATGCCCGTTTCGGTGAGGAGTTCCCGATTCCCGAACAGATCACGCCGGAGATCGGGGCCAGGGTGATGTCACTCAAGGATCCGACGGCGAAGATGTCGAAGTCGGCTCCCGATGCAAGCTCGAGGATTCACATCATCGATCCACCCGACGTGATCCGAAAGAAGTTCAAGACGGCCGTCACCGATTCGGGTCACGAGATCGAGTACGACACGCTGAAGAAGCCGGGTGTCTCCAACCTGCTCGACATCCTTGCCCTGTTCACCGGCCGCACGATCGACGATCTCGTCGCTCAGTACCACGACATGCCCTACGGGTACTTCAAAGAGGTTGTCGCCGAGGCGGTGGTCGAAGGGCTCGCTCCGGTTCGTGAACTGTACGAGGCGCTCGTCGACGCCGAAGTGGATGCCATCATGCGCCGCGGCACGATGGTTGCCCGCGATCGGGCAGAGAATGAGATGGCCTCGGTCCGGGCCAAGATGGGATTCTGAGATCCAGGTTGCCGGAAGTCGGTTTCCGGCCAAGAGATCACGCCCGCCGGGGCTTGCCGACAGCCGGCCGCTCAGAACGGCAGGTTCGGGGCGTAGAACAGCGCCAGCGTGGTGATCAGGTTGAACCCGGCGTGGGTGAAGATCGACCGACTCAGATTGCCGGACCGAACGGCAAGGTAGCCGAGGATCGAGCCGACGATGAAGAGCTCCGGGATGACCACGGCGGCGGCTTGGATCGCGCCGGCGTCGAGAAGGTGGAACGCAGCGAACACCAGCGCCTGGATGACGACAGCCGACACCACCGAGCGCTTCTGGAGGAGCGTGCGCAGCAGCAGTCCACGAAAGGCGAGTTCCTCCGTGACCGGGCTCAGGATGACGACGCCGAACAGCACCATGATCCTTGTCGGGATGTCTGACACGTCTGCAACTGCCTGCACGACATCCTGGGGGCTCTGGTTGATGCCGAGCGCCTGGGCAAGGGGTGAGAAGGCGAGTCCTAGCCCGACGAGCAGCGCTGCTCCGACCAGGAGGAACACGACATCTCTGGCCTTGACGACGAGGCCGTAGTCGGTGGAGAGCTTCCCCGTGGCCCGTCGCTGGGCGATCCAGGCAAGAGCGAGCACCTCGCCGAACACCTGCGCCGGGAGGATGATCCAGAATGCGGCCCGCGAGGGAATGCCCGTCGTCAACTCATTGAGGGGGATCGCTCCGGCAGCAACGGCTGCGATCGTCGCGATGACCGAGGTGATGAGGCCGGCGGCAAACACGAGGATGAAGTCGACGTAGGTGAAACGGCTCTGCGGGGTTTGGTCGATCACAGGCCGTGAGGGTAGCCGGGTGGAGGAAGTCTCGACCTTGAGTCGTTCATGCAGGAGCGCCGGTGGCCCGGAGACTCGCAGCCGACCGCTGAGGGCTGAGCTTCAACCGGCACCGGCACCGGCCACCGGCAATCGGCGACTGGCGACCGCTTTGGTACCCTGCTCCATCTGGCAGAGGGAGAGACGTGGAGATCGAGATCGGCATCGGAAAATCGGGGCGACGGGCGTACAGCTTCGATGACATCGCAATCGTTCCCAGTCGCAGGACCAGAGATCCCGAAGACGTCGATATCTCCTGGCAGTTCGACGCGTTCAATTTCGACCTCCCGATGCTCGGTTCGGCGATGGATTCGGCCATCAGCCCTGCGACGGCGAAGGAGATCAGCAGACTCGGAGGACTCGGGGTTCTCAACCTCGAAGGTCTCTGGACCCGGCACGAAGACCCGATGCCGCTGTTCGAAGAGATCGCCACGCTGTCCAGCAGCACGGCTACGCGCAGGATGCAAGAGATCTACGCAGAACCGATCAAGCCGGAACTGATCGGAAGGCGAATCGAGGAGATGCGCACTTCCGGCGGCATCACGGCCGCCAGCCTGACTCCGCAGAGAGTGCGCGACTACGCGAAGCTGACCGTGGACGCCGGGCTCGACGTGCTCGTGGTTCAAGGCACCGTTGTCTCTGCCGAGCACGTCTCGACACGCTCGGAGCCGCTGGATCTGCGTGAGTTCATCGCCAACTTCGACCTCCCGGTGATCGTCGGAGGATGCGCTTCCCACTCGACGGCCCTGCATCTCATGCGCACCGGCGCGGTCGGCATTCTCGTAGGTGTCGGTCCCGGTGCCGCCTGCACGACGAGGGGCGTGCTCGGCATCGGGGTCCCGCAAGCAACAGCGATCGCCGACGCCGCCGGAGCGAGGATCCGATATCTCGACGAGACCGGCCGCTACGTTCATGTGATCGCCGACGGGGGAATGCGCCGCGGCGGCGACATCGCGAAGGCCATCGCATGCGGCGCCGATGCGGTGATGATCGGTTCTCCGCTGGCCGGTGCCGCGGAAGCGCCCGGGCGGGGTTTCCATTGGGGTATGGCGACGTTCCACCCGACGCTGCCCCGCGGGGCACGCGTCGAAGTCGGCGCCCTCGGCACCCTCGAGGAGATCCTCATCGGCCCTGCGTACGAGAATGACGGCCGCAGGAACCTCTTCGGCGCCCTGCGGGTCTCGATGGCGACGACCGGCTACCGGGATCTCAAGGAATTCCAGAAGGCAGAAGTGATGATCGCTCCGTCTCTACAGACCGAAGGCAAGGCGCTGCAGCGATCCCAGCAGGTGGGAATGGGTTGACCTTGCAGCGAGAGTACGGCCAGGCGTCCACCGGTGATTTCGACAGGGTGCTCATCGTCGATCTCGGGGCCCAGTACGCCCAGTTGATCGCCAGACGAGTTCGTGAGGCCCACGTCTTCTCAGAGATCGTTCCAAGGGACATCACTGCGGCCGAGATCGTCGCGCGAGCCCCGACCGGGTTGATCCTCTCGGGAGGTCCGGCCTCGGTGTACGCAGAGGATGCCTACGACATCGATCCGAAGATCTTCGACCTCGACGTTCCGATCCTCGGCATTTGCTACGGGCATCAACTCATCGCCTCCGCGCTCGGCGGCGAAGTGGCGAGAACGGGTGCAGCCGAGTACGGCAAGGCGGCACTCGAAATCACGGATCGGTCACTGCTGTTCACCGAGCTTCCTGATCATCAGGATGTGTGGATGAGCCACGGCGACGCCGTTGTCGCAGCTCCGCCGGGGTTTCGGGTGACGGCTTCGACACCGGGGTCGCCGGTAGCTGCGATGGAGTCTGAGGATCATCGCTTGTTCGGTGTGCAGTTCCATCCAGAGGTCGGGCACACACCGCGGGGGACCGAGATACTCAAGCGGTTCCTGTTCGACGTGTGCGGTGTCCGACCGTCCTGGACGAGCCACTCGATCATCGAGCAGTCGGTCGAAGCCATCCGCTCCCAGGTTGGAGGCGAGAAGGTGATCTGCGGGCTCTCGGGCGGGGTGGATTCTTCGGTCGCCGCTGCGCTCGTGCACCATGCGGTCGGTGATCAGCTGACCTGCGTGTTCATCGATCACGGCCTGCTGCGAGCGGGCGAGGCGGAGCAAGTGGACGAGACGTTTCGGGGAGCTTTCCAGGTCAATCTGATTCACGTGGACGCTCAGGACCGGTTTCTCGACCGCCTTGCAGGAGTCACCGACCCGGAGGCCAAGCGCAAGATCATCGGGGAGACGTTCATCCGCGTGTTCGAGGAAGTCGCCGCGGATCTCACCGACACGCCGTTTCTCGTCCAGGGGACGTTGTATCCGGACATCATCGAGTCCGGGACGAAAGACGCTGCGCGCATCAAGAGTCACCACAACGTCGGAGGGCTGCCCGAGGATATGCAATTCGAGCTCGTCGAGCCGCTCAGGGACTTGTTCAAAGACGAGGTGCGAGCGATCGGCGCCGAACTCGGGCTGCCGGAGGAGATCGTGTGGCGACAGCCGTTCCCCGGCCCCGGCCTGGCCGTGCGCATCATCGGGGAGGTGACCCGTGAGCGCCTGGCGATACTGCAGGCTGCCGATGCGATCGTTATCGAGGAGGTGCGTCGCGCGGGGATGTATCGGGAGTTGTGGCAGTCATTCGCCGTGCTGCCTGCGGTGCGAACAGTCGGGGTGCAAGGAGACGGACGCACGTATGCATACCCCATCATCGTACGAGCCGTGACGTCGGACGACGCAATGACAGCCGACTGGGCGCGTCTGCCCTACGAGGTGCTGGAGCGGATCTCGTCCCGTGTGATCAACGAGGTTCCGGGAGTCAACCGGGTCGCCTACGACATTTCCTCAAAACCTCCAGCGACGATCGAGTGGGAGTGAAGTTCCCAGTTTCGGCGAGTCATGTATCCAGATCCTTCTCTCCAGCGGTTCACAGGACCCGGTTTCAGTAGGAGAACTTCGACGGCTGACAACTGCTGAAGTCTCCGACACGTTCCTCAAGTCGGTGTCTGCGCAAGCCGATACGCGTGGTGATCGGGAAGAAGGTGTTGGAGTGGATTTGAGCGGCGACGCCGAGTTGTTGGCCATTTTTCGTGAGGAACTCACCTCACGGGCCGAACACCTGGTTGAGGGAGCGCGAGCGCTGAGTAAAGGCGGCGTTGATCCCAAGTACGCATCTGAGCTGTTTCGTGACGCCCATACCGTCAAGGGATCGTCGAGGATGATGGGTTTCGATGCCCTCGGCGAAGCCGGCGAGGTCCTTGAACTCGTATGGCGATCCATTGTGGACGGCGCTCAGGCCGGCGCCATCGCCGATCTGGCAGCGTGTCTCGAAGAGGCTGCATCATTGCTCGTCCCGACCCTCGACACGGATCCGATCGAGGGTACTCCCGAGCTTCAAGCGGCGATTGCAGCCGTCAAGAAGCCGGACACTGTTACGGAGCCCAAGCCCACGAAATCGTTGGATCCTCCTGCAGACGACCCTTCCACACCTGCCGATCTCGGCGGTCTGTTGTCGGCGGTCGAGCGGGGACTCATCGGTACGGCCACCCGAGTCGACACGAACAAGCTGTATCGGATGATCAACCGCGCCGCGGAGGCGAGGCTGGATGCGGACGCCCTCTCCGATGCGGTACGAGCGCTTCGACTCACTGCCGGCAATCCGAGAGAGATAGCGTCTCTCGCTGCCCGATGGGAGTCGGCTGTCGAGGCGGTGGACGACGCAGTCCGGGATCTGCAGGATCGTGCCCTGGAGCTGGTTGCAGAACGATTCGGGGTGATCACGTCGACCTTCCCGCAGTTCGTTCACTATCTGGCTCGGCGAACCGGTAAGGAGGTTCATCTGGAACTCACCGGCGCGGACGTGGAGGTGGATCGTCAGATCCTCGAACATCTGCGTGAGCCTCTTCGGCACCTCGTGGTCAATGCGGTTGACCACGGGATCGAGTCTCCGGCAGAGCGTGCGGAGGCGGGCAAGCCGACGACGGGTCGTATCGTCGTCAGAGCTGCGGCTTCGGATGGTCAGTTGCGCATCTCTGTGGAGGACGATGGCCGTGGAATCGACTGGATCGCGGTTCGGAATGCTGCCATCGCGCACGAGATCGATCCGGGTGAGGCCGGATCCGATCTTTCCGGGCTGCTGTTCCGTTCGGGCTTTTCGACCGTTGTAGAAGCGTCCGATCTGAGCGGAGACGGTGTGGGTCTCTCCCTGGTCGCTGAACTCGCTGACCATGTCAACGGCGGGATCACAATCGAGTCGCATCGCGGCAAGGGGACATCGCTGTTGCTGACGCTGCCGCTGTCGTGGTCGTTCCAGGACCTCGTCCTGCTTCGATCCGAGGGGAGAGTCTGGGGGATTCCGGCGGCTGCGGTCGTTGCCACGGTGCCGACGGCCGGGGCGGACGTTCGGCCCAGCAAGGATCGCATGGAGCTCATCTATCAGGGAAAGCGTATCCCGATCAGTTCCTTCGCCGCTGCGATCGGCGCGGGGCTTCCCGAGGAGACGAAACAGGTCGTCGTGCTGGCCACTCGGGCGGGGAGAGCGGCGGTCACCGTCCCCGACGTGCTCGGGAGACGACAGGTCGCGGTGAAGGGTCTCGGCCCGGTACTGGCGGGAGCACCGTTCCTCACTGGAGCAGCGGTGCTGGGCGGCGGCGAGGTCGTCGCAATCGTTGATCCGAATCGACTGGCCGACCAGATTCGGGCCCTTCCGATTCCCGACGGGCAGCGGCCCCGGGTCTTGGTGGTCGACGACTCGAGAGGTGTCCGCCAGTTGGTCGCTGCGGTCCTCGGCAGCCAGGGGTATGACGTTGTCGTGGCCCGCAACGCCGAGGAGGGCCTGGAGCAACTCGAAGCCAAGGTGTTCGACGCGCTGGTGGTCGACTTCGCGATGCCCGGACCCGACGGTGTGGAACTCGTCAAGGCGGTCCGCAGGCGCCTCCCTGCGCTTCCGGTCGTCATGGTCTCGGGCGTAGCGACCGCGGCCGACCAATCGAGAGCGTGGGAAGCGGGCGTCGACGCCTATCTCGACAAATCCGATCTTCGCCAGGGGCTGCTCGTGTCGACGCTTGCCTCTCTGCTGGCCTTGAGGAATGGGAGTTCGGTGGAGGTTCGTCCGTGAAGATTCTCGTCGCCGACGACAGTCCGGTCATTCGGGCGGTGGTCACCTCCCTTCTCTCCGAGGCTGGGTTCGAAGTCGTCACCGCGAGTGACGGCTTCGAGGCGATCAAGACCTTCTACGCCGAACTTCCGGATCTCGTACTGCTGGACATCAAGATGCCGAAGATGACCGGCTACGTGGTCTGTCGTCTCATCAAGGAGGACTACACGGTCGCACATATCCCCGTGCTGATTCTCACGGCCTCGGATTCTGCCGAAGACCGCTATTGGAGCGAGAAGTCCGGTGCGGACGGCTATCTCACCAAGGAATCGCTCGGTCAGGATCTGGTGGGGGCCATCCGATCGGCGAGAGCGACCAGAGCACTCTCTGAGCTCAATCGCGATCAAGAACCCAAACAACTCGACACCGTCGACGTGTTGGCGAGAGTCACGGACCTGCTGGACCGTAAGCTGTTCGACGCGACGATCATCAACGACATCGTCACGATGGCGACTCGTCCAGGGGACCTCGCCGGAACCCTCGGCGAACTGCTGGAGATTCTCCGGCGTTTCGTCGGCTTCGACGTTGCCGCGATCGCTCTTGCATCGGAGAAGCGGATGGCGGCACGGCTCGAGAGCACACTTTCGCGTGGCGAGTTCGACGAGTTCAAACGTCTCGTAGCAGGGCATCTCGACCAACTGTCTGCCGTGAAGGTGAGCCCGGACGAGATGGGGGTCTGGTTCGCTGAGCCGCCGGGGTTCGGTTGGACGGATTCCGGGCAGGGTTGGCCGTCGTTCTTTGCGATGAGCCTTCGCTCCCGCGGGGAGATTCTGGGGATTCTGGCCCTTGGCTCCCGGCGAGCCGGCCAGTTCACACCCCAGGTGGCCCGCACGCTGAGGATGGTGGAGTTCCCCATGGCGGCTGTGGTCGATTCGGCCTCATACCACCAGAAACTCCTGGAGCAGGAGGCGCGGCTCAGCCTGTCGTCCCTCTACGGCGATCCCCAGGGGTAGACGCCTCGAGTGTCCCCTATCTGCGATCTGCGAGGTCGGGAAGACTGCCGGGCGGCCCGGGTTTTCTTTTTCCTCAATCGGGACCTGTTTTCAGTCGATAACCCACCCATGAGGCGTGTTGGGAGATGCTGAACTTCATTGCAGGAACAGCGGTCGTGCTTTCGATAGCGGCTGTCATCTGGGCGCTCCGCTCGAACGCGGCAGCTCGCACACGTGAGGCTGCCGCCAAAGAGTCGGCCGAACGAGCTCGACAGATGAAGGACCAATTCGTCTCTATGGTGAGCCATGAGCTGCGAACGCCGCTGACGTCTATCGCCGGCTTCGCGGAGGCTCTCAGAGAATCCTGGCGTACGAGCAGGGAGGAAGAAGTCGACGAGTTCCTCGACATCATTCGTAATCAGGCGCAGCACCTTCACGAACTGGTAGAAGACATCCTCGTGCTTCCTCGTCTCCAGGCGGGGAGGCTGCCCCTGCACCCGGAAGAGTTCGAGCTTGCTCCACTCGCTCACGAGGTGGTCAGCCTGGTGAGTCCCCCCGGGGCGAAACGAGAGGCGGCCGTCGCGATTCCGGGCGGAGTCATGGTGAACGCAGACCGGAGGCGCGTGTTCCAAGTGCTTCGCAATCTATTCGAGAACGCGGTGAAGTACGGCGGCGATCAAGTGCTCATCGAGGGCAGTCCGTACGGGCGTCGCTTCCTCGTCGTCGTGTCCGACAACGGTCCCGGGATTCAGGACGAAGAAGTCGACCGGATGTTCGTCCGCTTCGAGCAGCGGTCGAAGGGAGACGCGCGATCGGATCAGGGAATCGGCCTCGGCCTCCCGATTGCCCGGCAGCTCGCGCAAGCCATGGGTGGGGACCTCTGGTACGAACACCGGTTCCCGACCGGATCGAGATTCTGTTTCACGATCGCACTGGCCGGTGTCCCCGAGGATGGACCGGAAGCCCTGGCTCGTCACCCAGAGGAACTGCGATCTGCTCACGAAGGTCTCTGAAGAGGCCCCTCGGGCCGGCGTCACCTGTCGCCGGTCGGACTGTCACAGAGCGCGGGTACCATCGATGCCATGCGCGAGCACTCCCTGACCGACATATCGCTGCTCGACGACCTGAACCCGGTGCAACGTGACGCGGTGGCGGCCACCGAAGGACCGGTGTTGGTCGTCGCCGGCGCCGGATCGGGCAAGACGAGGGTGCTCACCTACCGAATCGCTCATCTGATCCACGATATGGGCGTAGCCCCACAGTCGATCCTTGCGATCACGTTCACCAACAAGGCTGCGGGTGAGATGCGCGACCGGGCCGAGAAGCTGGTCGGATCCCGCGTGCGGGCGATGACGATCTCGACGTTCCACAGTGCATGTGCCCGGATCCTGCGTCGAGAGGCACATCGACTCGGCTATCGGTCCGGGTTCTCCATCTACGACGACGCCGACGCCCTGCGGCTCGTCACCATGTGCATACGCGACCTCGACATGGACCCGAAACGGTTCCCTCCGCGGAACATGCGAGCGGCGATCTCGGACGCGAAGAACGAGATGATCGACTTCGAAACCTACAAGGCACAGGGTGCCGGGTTCTATCACGAGCAGGTCGCAGACGTGTACCGCCTCTACCAGCAGCGACTGTTGGAGGCCTCCGCAATGGACTTCGACGATCTCTTGAAGGTCACCGTCGAGTTGTTCGGCGCGTTCCCCGAGGTGCTCGAGCACTACCAGCGCCGCTGGCAGTACGTGATGGTCGACGAGTATCAGGACACCAACCGGGCGCAGTACATGCTCGTGAAGCAGCTCGCCGCCCGTCACCGGAACCTGTGCGTCGTCGGCGACAGCGACCAGTCGATCTATGGGTGGCGGGGCGCGGACATCCGCAACATCCTCGACTTCGAGAAGGACTACCCGGATGCCAAGGTCGTGGTCCTGGACCGTAACTACCGCTCCACCGAGGTGATCCTCGAAGCGGCGAACTCGGTGATCGCCAACAACGTCGCCCGCAAGCCGAAGCATCTGTGGACGGACCGCGGTCGGGGAGAACCGGTCGTCCGTTACCAGGCGGAGGACGAACGCGACGAGGCGGCATTCGTAGCCGAGCAGATCGGCTCTCTCGAAGAGGCCGGGTACACGGCGTCCGACGTCGCGGTGTTCTATCGGACCAACGCGCAGAGCAGGGTGCTCGAGGAGGTGTTTGTTCGTTACGCCCTCCCATATCAGGTGGTCGGCGGCGTGAAGTTCTACGAACGCAGGGAGGTCAAGGACGTCCTCGCGTATCTGCGGGCGCTGGTCAACCCTGACGACGAGGTGGCCCTCAAGCGGATCATCAATGTGCCGAAACGGGGCCTCGGTTCTACATCGATCGCGCACGTCGACCGTTTCGCGCAAGGGCGCGGGATCAGCTTCCACGGTGCCCTTGTCGCCGTCGATGATGAGCCGCACCTGGCCGTACGGGCACGCAAACAGATCAAGGAGTTCGTAGCGCTGCTTGAGGAGCTGCGGGAGCGTGCTGCTGATGGGGCGAAGGCTGCGTTGGAAGCGGTATTGGCCGAGACCGGGTATCTCGCCGAGATGGAGGCGGAGCGGACGATCGAAGCGCTTGGGCGGGTCGAGAACTTGCGGGAGCTGGTGTCGGTTGCCGAAGAGTACGAGGCCGGCGCCGCGGGAACGCTGGTGGACGACGAGGAGTGGGACGAGCTGCCGGGGCTTCGGAGACTGGAGCTGTTCCTCGAGTCGATCAGCCTCGTCACGGACCTCGACGAACTCGAAGAGGGTACCGATGCCGTAACGCTGATGACGCTGCACACGGCCAAGGGTCTCGAGTTCCCGGTGATCTTCCTGATCGGCATGGACGACGGCGTGTTCCCCCACGCGCGGTCGCTGGGTGACCCGGACCAACTCGAGGAGGAACGAAGGCTCTGTTATGTGGGTATCACCAGGGCGCAGGACCGTCTGTTCGTTACGAACGCCTGGAGTCGGATGCTGTGGGGCGGGACGAACTACAACCCGCCGAGCCGGTTCCTGTCCGAGATCCCCGACTCGCTGACCGAGACGATCAAGCGGGGCCGCCGGCGGCCTGATCGAGAGCAGGTCAAGCCTCGTGAGACGGTTGGCGTGCTCGATCTGACGATCGGCGACCGGGTCCGCCACGACAAGTGGGGGCCCGGGATCGTACGGCGAATCGTTGGCTCCGGGGACCGGGCAGAAGCGACGGTCGCCTTCGACGGGATGGGCGAGAAGCGGCTGCTGCTCGCATGGGCGCCGCTGAAGAAGGAGTAACCGGTTTTCTCGTCAATGGGAGCGTCGGTATGCGACGCCTGCATTGACAGGAAAACACCCTCCCCTTTTCTCGTCAATGGGAGCGTCGGTATGCGACG
>JAACED010000027.1 GCA_011682695.1 Gammaproteobacteria bacterium | reverse complement strand
AATCTGTCGCTCACCGGCGACGGCGTCACCGTGGCGGTGATCGACACCGGTGTCGACTACGACCACAAGGACTTCGGCGGGCTCGGAGCGGCAGCATACGCGGACAACGACCCGGCGGTCATCGAGCTCGGAAGCTTCCCGACCGCCAAGGTAATCGGCGGATATGACTTCGCCGGGACGTCCTACGACGCCAGTGGATACCTGGGTCCGGCGACTCCGACTCCCGACCCCGACCCCCTCGACGTTCACGGCCACGGCACCCATGTCGCCGGTTCGGCGGCCGGCGAAGGCGTGCTGTCCAACGGGACCACCTTCACAGGTCCCTACGGTCCGGATGCCTACGCAGCCAACACGTTCGAGATCGGTCCGGGCGTGGCGCCGGAGGCGCTCATCTATGCCTACAAGGTGTTCGGCGATCAGGCGGGAAGCACCAACCTGACGTCGCTCGCCATCGACCGGGCGCTCGACCCGAACCAGGACGGCTCGATCGACGACCACGTGGACGTCATCAACATGAGCCTCGGCGCGCCGTTCGGCTCGCCCAACGACCCATCGGCCATCGCCTCCAAGAACGCATCTCGTCTCGGCGTCGTGGTCGTGGCATCGGCCGGTAACGAGGGTGACATTCCCTACGTGACCGGCGCTCCGGCCGTAGCCCCCGGCGCCATCTCGGTGGCGGCATCGTTCGACGACGGGTATGTCATGTCGGCGATCAAGGTGAACAGCCCGTCGTCGCTGGCCGGCTTCAAGGGCGCCGTCGAAGGAGCGATCACCAAGCCGCTGTCTGTTACCGGAGATGTCACGGCCGACGTCGCGGCAGCAGATCCGTACGACGGGTGCGGGTCGTTGATCAATGCGACAGAGATCGATGGCAAGATCGCGTTGATCGAGCGGGGAACGTGCTGGTTCTCGACAAAGATCCTCAACGCCCAAGCGGCGGGAGCAGTCGCCGTGATCGTGGTCAACAACAGACCCGGCCTTCCCGCCGTGATGGGTGGAAACAGCGCCGGGATCACCATCCCGGGGGTGATGATCAGCGACATCGATGGAGCCGCGCTCAAGGAAGCCCTTGATTTAGGGACACCGGTCAATGTGACCCTGAGCGCCACATACATCCTGCCGCGACCGGAACTGGCCGACACGCTGGCTTCGTTCACGTCTCGGGGCCCCGGCGTCACCAACCTGTTCAAGCCCGACGTGGCGGCTCCCGGGTTCGGGATCAGGTCCGCCGCCGTCGGCACCGGCACGCTCGGAGTGACGTACAGCGGCACTTCGATGGCCTCGCCCCACGTGGCAGGCCTGGCGGCCCTGGTGGTGCAGCAGCACCCAGACTGGTCGCCGGCGCAGGTGAAGGCACTGATCCAGAACGGCACCGTTGTCGGTCATGACGAAGGCGGTGCCGCCTATCCACTGACCCGCCAAGGCGTCGGCGTGGTGCGAGCCGATCGGACGCTCGGCCTGGGTTCGATGGCGATGCCCGGCGGTGTGTCGTTCGGGTACCTGGATCCGACCAGACGCGACAGGAAGACAGAGAAGGTGACGATCACCAACTTCGGTAATGCCACCAAGACCTACTCGATCACCGTGACGCCCAACCAGACGGTTTCCGGCGTCACAGTGTCGGCACCGAGTTCGGTGAGGGTCAGACCGGGGAAGACGAGGAGGATCGAAGTAGAGATCACCCTCGATCCCGCAGCGATGCCGGCCGACTTCGGCTTCTACTCGCAGACCGAGGTGGACGGGTGGCTCACCCTCACCAGTGGCACCGAAGAGATTCGGGTCGGGTACCTGGCAGTGATCGATCCTGCGGCGAAGTTCAACGTGCATGGGGCCGGCAGCGACTCGATCACCATCACGAACGACTCGCAGACGATCGGGTTCGCCGAGGGGTTCACCCTGGCGGAGCAAGGCGGGCTGCTGCTCGACAAGACGCCGTTCGCCATCGATGCCACCGGGTATCGCACGAACGTGTTCGGTCCGTACGATGTCGTACAGTTCGGCGTGTCCATGGACAAGGCGTGGAGTGCCCCGTCGGAAGGTGAGGTGGACATCTACCTCGACACCAACCAGGACGGGTCCTATGACTACGTCCTCGTGGCAGCCGACCTCGGGTTCTTCTTTGGCGGTGATCCCACCGGCCAGGTTGTCACGGCGCTGTTCGACCTGGTCCACGGGGGCGGTTTCCTCGAATGGTACGTGGACGCCGACTACAACGACCGGGTGATGATGCTCACGACCGATCGGACCGTCGGGCGGGGATGGCCGTACGACGAGCCGTTCGGCTTCCTGGCGCCCGATGACACCACCTTCGACTACCAGATGGTGGTGTTCGGACGGGCCGGCTCCGTCGACGTCCAGATCGGGAGCATCGACCTCGCAAACGAGGTGGTGCCGAGTGACGGTTCGTTCGGCCTGCTGCCGGGTGGAGAGACCACGGTGGATCTGACGCCCGCCTCCGGAACGATGGTGTGGTTCTTCCCCAACAACGAGGAAGAGAACCAGGTCAAGATCGTCGAGCTCGGAGACAACTGCGAGACGGGCAGGATGGACATGGGCAGGGACAACGACCACTGGAGACGCTGATCCCTTCATGACCATATGATGAGCGGGAGGGGCGCCGGTCGAGCCGGCGCCCCTCCACGTTGTCGGGCCACTCCCCATTTCAGCTCCGCAGGCTTCTCTGGAAAAAGAAACGACCGCTATTGGGAAGCGACGATCTGGGGGTCACCGGGAAGCGAGCACACCACGAAGTTGCCGTTCGTATCGGTGTGGACCGAATAGGTGTTCTGCCCCACCTGGAAGTACATGAGATACCCGTCGGTGATCACCTGCAGGTACACCATCCCCTTCTCCGGACATCCCAACGCCGAGTTCGGCCACTGCACCAACATCGCCCCCAGGTAGGCCACTTCGGCCTCGGACACGTTGAGGTCGGTTGCCAAACGCGTCCGTGCCGCCGCTTCCAGCGAGACGGGCACGATGGCGTCGGCTACGAACCACGACGGGACCGCTGTGCCAATCGGTTCTCCGATGCGTTCGGGAGGCAGGGTCGTCACGGTAGTGACAGGAACGGCCTCCTCGGAGGTCACGGTCGGTGCCACTGCAGGCTCCGTGGTCGTGGTGGAACCTGCTCCGCCTGCCACCGGCTCCACAGTCGTCGTACTCGCAGGTGCCGTTGTCGCCGTCGGGGGCGCCACGGGAGTTGCCACAGGCTCCGGGGTGGACACACCACATGCCGACAACAACACGGTAACGACGACGACAGGTGTGATCGATCTCATTGTTCTCGTCTCCTGACGGACCATCACTTCGACGATCCCGACCGGTGCAACGGTTCCCAATGCGTACCCGGCTTCGAAGTCAACCTCTGCGGGACGAGCACACCGTAGCAACGGATCGTCACGTCCGGCAGAGTCGCTGAACAACCTGAGACAACATGTCACTTGCGGGCGATCAACACCCGGAAGTCCCCCAGACCACGAGGATGCAACAGCGTCTCGGCGTTCGTCCGGTCGGACCGCGCCTTCAAGCGTTCCATGGGGTCGCCATCGCGAGCGAGCGCCAGTTCCTGCTCGCGTAGCTCACGAATCCGTTCGGCCAGACCGAGGGACTCCAGAAACTCATCCTGCCGGTGCAGCTCGACCGACGCTCCTGCCGCTTCGGCAACGGCGCAAAGTGAGCTGAAATTCACATCGTTCGTAATGTCGGTCTCTCCTGGCACCGCCGGCGGATGTGGACCAAGATGATGCGCCCGGTAGGTGCGTAGCGTGCCTTCGAGCCTGCGGTGTTCGAGATGCTCGGCCTTCTCCCCGTAGTCGATCACCACGACTGCTCCGCGCGCGAGCACATCCAGGGCACGACGCATCCAGTCGGCTGCGGCAAGCTGCACCTCGACACGCCCGCCCTCCGGACAGGGCAGGCCGAACCGATTCGCCCAAGCAGCGACTTCCGGACGAGCCGGGTGCGGGACCAGCACCAAGTGGCCGTCCTCGATACCGACCCAACGCTCCTCCCAGCCGATGCCGGTACGAACGGCGACGGCAACCGGCAGATTGTCGAGCAGTTCGTTGGCAAGGACGACACCCGAGAATGGCGCCGCTACCTCATCGAGCGAGGAGACGACCCGGTCGGCGGGAAGCATCTCGGCCAGGGCTGCCCGAGCCGCCGGGGAAGCCTCCACCACCCATGCATCGACCGAGTGCTCGAGCGCGACGAGAAGCGGCCTCAGGAGGGAACCCGAGCCGGAGCCGACCTCAACGAGGGTGGGCACGCGCCCACCGACCTCTGCTCCACCCCCATCGACCCCGGCTCGTTCCTCGCCGCGGCCACTTCCTCCTGAGGGGGAAGATAAGAACTGGTCCACGAACTTGGCCAGCGTCTCGCCGAACAGAGGGCTGACCTCGGGTGACGTCAGGAAGTCCCCTTCCTTCGTCGACCGCAGCTTTCCGGAGCCGAAGAACCCGTCCTCCGGGTCGTACAGGGCGATCCGTTGAAACTCTTCAAAAGGCATCGGGCCATCCCGACGGATCCGTCCGATCAGCTGATCCTGCAACCGCCGGCGCCCAGAATCAGTTATCACGACCGATCAAACCATGCAACGTCGTGCACGTACTCGCCGCACGCAACGAGGTCGCGCTTCTCCGGACAAAGGAATATCCGATCATGTGCGCACACGTCGAGTGGCTGTCCTCCTCGCACGGACATCACCCAACATTCTTCAGGAATACGGCACCGAGGGGCGGCACGGTGACGTTCACCGAGTACGGCCTACCGTGCGAGCCGGAATCGTGGGCCTCGATTCCCCCCAAGTTGCCCATACCCGAACCGCCGTAATCGATTGCATCGCTGTTGAGGATCTCCGTCCACACACCATTTCGCGGTACTCCCACGCGGTAGTTGTAGCGAGGCACCGGCGTGTAGTTGATCACGACCAGCATCAGGTCACCGGCGCCTTTGCGAAGATAGGCCAGGACACTCGATCCCGGATCGTTCGCCTCGACCCACTCGAACCCCGCCGGGTCGCAGTCCATGCGATGCAACGCCGCTTCCTCGCGGTACAGGTGAGCCAGGTCGGCCACGAGACTGTGCACCCCGCGGTGGGACTCCCCCTCCAACAGGCTCCATTCCACGCTCCCGTCGTGATCCCACTCGGACCACTGGGCGATCTCCCCGCCCATGAACAGCAGCTTCTTGCCGGGCTGGCCGAACATCGAGGCGAACAGCAGGCGCAGGTTGGCGAACTTGCGCCAGTTGTCACCCGGCATCTTCCCGATCAGTGACCCCTTGCCGTGCACGACCTCGTCGTGCGACAGCGGCAGGACGTAGCTCTCGGTGAAAGCGTACAGGCCCCGGAAGGTCAATTCGTTGTGATGGAAGCGGCGGTAGATCGGATCCATCGAAAGGTAGGCGAGCGTGTCGTGCATCCAGCCCATGTCCCACTTGAACCCGAACCCGAGACCGCCCAGGTAGGTGGGGCGAGACACCATCGGCCAGGCGGTCGACTCCTCGGCGTACGTTTGGACGTCCGGGTACGCCCCGTACACCTCCTCGTTGAAACGACGCAGGAAGTCGATCGCCTCGAGGTTCTCGTTGCCGCCGTACCGGTTCGGTATCCACTCGCCATCTTCGCGTGAATAGTCGAGGTAGAGCATCGAGGCGACTGCATCGACCCTGATGCCGTCGATGTGGTAGCGGTCGAGCCAGAACAGCGCAGACGAGAGCAAGAACGAGCACACTTCCTTCCGTCCATAGTTGAACACGTAGCTACCCCAGTCGGGATGGAAGCCCTGGCGGGGATCGGCGTGCTCGTACAGATGGGTGCCGTCGAAAAGGCCAAGTCCGTGCTCATCGGTGGCGAAGTGTGAAGGCACCCAGTCCAGGATCACCCCGATACCGGCCTGGTGGAGCGTTTCGACGAGGAACATGAAGTCCTGCGGCGTCCCGAAACGTGACGTCGGCGAGAAGTAGCCGGTGGTCTGATAGCCCCACGAGCCGCCGAATGGATGCTCCATCACCGGAAGGAACTCGACATGAGTGAACTCGAGTTCCCGCACGTACTCGGCGAGCAGCGGGGCAACCTCCCGGTAGCTGAGCGTGTGGCCGTCCTCTCCCTTGCGCCAGGACCCGAGATGCACCTCGTAGATGGCGATTGGATCGTCGGGACGGTTGTGATCGCCACGTGAGGCCATCCAATCGTCATCCCCCCACTCGTAGTCGAGATCCCACACGACCGATGCGGACCGGGGTGGGACCTCCGCGTAGATCGCGTACGGGTCCGCCTTGTACACCTCGTTCCCGGTGTCACGATTGCGCACCACGTACTTGTACGTTTGGCCCTTCTTGACACCCGGCACGAAGCCGGCCCAGATGCCCGACGCTCCCAAGGGTTCCAGCGGGTTGGCCGATTCGTCGTAGTCGTTGAAGTCGCCCACCACCGACACATGGCCCGCGTCGGGAGCCCACACCGCGAAACGGCAGCCGCCGTCGACCAGATGCGCGCCCATCTTCTCGTACAGACGGGTGTGGGATCCCTCGTTGAACAGGTAGAGATCGTCGGCAGTCAGATCTTCTGGTTTGGCGCTCATGCCGCCAGCCTAGGCTTCCCCTTCTCGTGACGCTTGGCAGGAATAGTCCCGGTCGGACGTCACGAGAACGGAGATTAGAAGCCGCCGACCAAGACCTTCGTCGCGTCCGAGAAGAACGTCACGATGCCCGGGACCGCGCCTGTGATCAACACCACCGCGGCGGTGATCCCGAGCGCCAGGCTCAGCGCCATCGGAGTCGGACGCTCCCGGATCTCGATCTCGGGAACCGTCGCCGGAACCGGGTCCATCCACATCGCCTTCACGACCCGTGCGTAGTAGTAGACCGCCACCACCGAGTTGAGCGCCGCGATCACCGCAAGGGAAACCGCCCAGCCGCTCCCGGCGGTCAACGCCACCCGGAACATCACAAACTTGGCGAACCACCCGGCGAGCGGTGGAATCCCCGCCAGGCCGAAGAAGAGCACGGCGCCGAGAAAGGCGAGGCCGGGAGCGTAGGTGGCCATCCCGGCCCACCCGTCGACATCACCCGACCCGGCCTTGCGGGAGCCGGCGATCACGAGGGCGAAGGCGCCCAGGTTCATGAACGCGTAGATCACCAGATAGGTCACGGTGGCGGCCACGGCGTTTCCGAGACCTTCCGGTCCCACGTAGGGAGCGACCACGAACGGGACCAGCATGAACCCTGCGTGGGAGATCGATGAATACGCGAGCAGCCGGACGATGTTGTTCTGTTTCAGTGCCGACAAGTTGGCGAGCGTCATCGAGAGCGCCGCCATCACCCATATCATCGGCGCCCACACCGCCGAGGCCGGTCCAAACGCCCGGTAAACGACCGCCATCAGCGCGACGAAACCTGCCGCCTTCGAGCTCACCGACAGGTAGGCGGCGATCGGGATAGGAGCGCCCTCATAGGTGTCGGGCGCCCAGAAATGGAACGGCACGGCCGACACCTTGAAGCCGATCCCGGCGAGAATGAACAGCACCGCCATGATGAAGGCCGGCTCATGCACGAGACCACCGGCAGCGGCGGCGATCCGATCGTATGTGAGTGCCCCGGTGAGGCCATATACGAATGAGGACCCGTAGAGCAGCAACGCGGACGCGAGGACTCCGAGCAGGTAGTACTTCAGGGCGGCCTCGTTCGACTTCAGATCATGCTTACGGAACCCGGAGAGCACGTACATGGGTGTCGCCACCAGTTCGATCCCGATGAACAGACTGATCAGGTCCCGGCCGGATGCAAGGACCAGCGAACCGAGGATCGACAGCAACAGCAGGAAGTAGTACTCGCCTTCGTAATAGCCGTCCGACTCGACGTACGAGAACGACATCAGCACCACGACGTACCCAGCGATCAGGAACAGTCCCTTCATCACGAGGGCAAACGGGTCGACAACGTAGCTACCGTCGAACAGAACCCTGTCACCGACCGGGGACAGTGCCATCACCACCAGCGGCACCGCCGCGAACGTGGTTCCGGCCACCGCGATGATGGCAGCCCAGAATTTACGTTCTCTCGACAGCCACAGGTCGGCGAGGAGCACCACCACGGCGGTGGCCGCAATGATGATCTCGGGCGACAGTGCCAGGTAGTCGATCACTCGTCAGCCCCCAAACGCCCTGGTCACCAGCGCAACAACGGCGCCGTTGGTCGCCCCGAACACCAACCGGGGGAACACCCCGATGGCCACGATGAACACCATGAGCGGCACCCACGCGCTCAGCTCGTACAGATCGGTGTCGAACAGTGCATGGCCTTCCCATTCGGTACTCGGCTCACCGAGATTCACCCGTTGCAGCATCCACAGCATGTACCCGGCCGTCAGCACCGTGCCGATCGCACCGAGCACCATCGCGGTACGGAAGACGCCCAGGCTCAAGCCTGCCGCCGGACTGTACGAACCGACCAGCGACATGAACTCGCCCCAGAACCCTGCAAGGCCGGGCAGGCCCAGCGAGGCGATTGCGGCGAAGCCGAGGATGGCGCCCATCTTCGGCATGAGCTTCTGGTTGCCGCCCAGTCGAGCCATGTCTCGTGTGTGATAGCGGTGCGCCATCGACCCTGCCACGAAGAACAGAAGACCCGTGATCAGCCCGTGGGCGACCATCCCGATCACGGCCGCGTTGATGCCCACCACCGTGAGGGTCGAAATGCCCAGCATGACGAATCCCATGTGACCAACCGACGAGAAAGCGATCAGCCGTTTCATGTCCGACTGGGCCAGACAGGCAAGCGCACCGTAGATGATCCCGATCACCGCCAGGATCGCGATGGCCGGCGCCCAGTGCCGCGCCTCCTGGGGAAGAATCGGCAGGCTGATCCGGATGAACCCGTACGAGCCGAGTTTCAGCATGATCCCCGCCAGCAGCACGGAACCGACCGTCGGTGCTGCCGTGTGGGCATCCGGAAGCCACGTGTGCAACGGCCACATCGGCACTTTCACCGCAAACCCGAGGAACAACGCCCCGAAGACGAGGAACGCGAACATACCGGTGAACGCACCAGCCGAGCCGAGGCCGATCAGCGTCGGGATGTCGAACGTGCGAAAGTCCAGGTAGTTCCCGGAGCGGTAGTACAGCGCCAGGAAGCCCAGCAGCATGAACGCAGAGCCGAACAGGGTGAACACAAAGAACTTGATCGCGGCGTAGAGACGCGTCTCCGCCTCGATCTTGAATCCTGGGACCTTCATCTTGGTCTTGTCCCCCCAGATCCCGATCATGAAATACATCGGGAGGAGGACCAGCTCGAAGAACACGAAGAACAGCACCAGGTCGAGAGCCACGAACGTACCGTTCATCGCCGTGCCCAGGATCAGGATCAGGGCCATGAATGCCTTCGGGTTGTGCGGCTCCGGCCAATGATTGAACGTGTAGATGACCGCCAGCATCGTGAGCACGACCGACAGGACCAGCATCGGCAACGAGATTCCGTCGACACCGATGTGGTAGCGGGCATTGATCGAGACGATCCACGGAAGATCGGTACCAAATTGGAAAGCGGATCCTGCGCCGTAGTTGAAGCGGGCGATCATCACTACGGCAAGCACGACGGGCAGTGCAGTGAACGTCAACCCGAGCCCCTTGACAGCGGCCAGGTTCTTTTTCGAGGTGAGCATCACCGCCAGTGCTCCTGCCAGCGGCAAGAACACGATCAGGCTCAAGCCCCATCCGTTATCGAACCATGCCATCTGTCCGTCCTCCTAGGTGAATATCACGATTGCGATCACCAGTAGCGCCGCTCCGACAAGCGTCATGGCGGCGTACTGCTGCACCTTCCCTGTCTGCAACCGTCGTACCTGCTCGCCCGCCGAGCCGGTGACGATCGCTGCGGTGTTCACCGCAAGGTCGATGCCCTTCTGGTCGAGGTCCCCGTACACGAAGCGGGCGGTCAGGCGCGCGACAACACCCGCGCCATTGACGATCCCGTCGATGATGTACGAGTTGCTCCAGTCCACAGCCCTGGCGATCGGTCCCTTGATCGGGTTGACCAGCGTCGCCAGGTACAAGTCGTCGAGGTAGTACTTGTGCTCCAGGAGTGGCCACAGCACCGGGATTCGTACCCGATCTCGCGCGACCTGGGTGTCTGCGTCCCGGTAGTAGAAGAAGTAGGCGGCGATCAGACCCGCCAGCGCGAAACCCAGGCCGGTGAGCATCACCGGCACATCGAACCCCTCCGAAGCATATGAGGGGAAGCTGACGGCTCGTACGCCCACCCACTCGTGAAACCCCTCATAGATGCCGGGGATGTTCACCCATCCTGCCACGAGCGCCCCAACCCCCAAGATTGCCATGGGAACGGCCATGACCGCGGGGGATTCGTGCACGTGAGCGTGGCCTTTGTACGTGCCGAAGAACGTGAGGAACATGGCGCGCCCCATGTAGAAGGCGGTGATGAACGCCCCCAGGATCCCCACCCACATGGCCCACACATACCCGTTGTGACCGAGCGTCGCCAAGATCTCGTCCTTGGAGAAGAACCCGGCGAACGGGATGATGGCCACCAGGGCGAGCGTGGCCGAAGTGAACGACCAGAAGGTCACCGGCATCTTCTTGCGCAGACCTCCCATGTCACTCATGTTGTTGGAGTGGACCGCGTGGATCACCGACCCTGCGGTGAGGAACAACAGGCCCTTGAAGAAAGCGTGGGTCCACAGGTGGAACAGCCCGGCGGTGTACCCGCCGGCGCCGAGCGCCGCGACCATATAGCCCAGCTGGCTCACCGTCGAATAGGCGAGGACGCGTTTCAGATCGTCCTGGACGATCGCCAGCAGCCCTGCGACGAGCAGGGTGATCGTGCCGATCACGACGATCAGGATCCTCATGTCCGCAGCCATGCCGGCATACAGCGGATACATCCGGGCGACGAGGTACACGCCGGCGGTCACCATCGTGGCCGCATGCATCAGTGACGACACGGGTGTGGGGCCGGCCATCGCGTCCGGCAGCCAGACGTGGAACGGGAACTGGGCGCTCTTGCCCATCGCCCCGATGAACAACAGGACACCACCGAGCACCGCAACCGGTTGCAGGACGGCAGCGTTCGCCGCAGCGGCATCGAGGATGTTCGAATAGCGGAACGAGCCGACGGCAGTCCCGAGGATGATCGCCCCGATGATCAGGCCGATGTCGGCGATCTTGTTCGTGTAGAAGGCCTTCATACCGGCCGAGGAGTTCTCTTTCTGCTCCCAGTAATGACCGATCAGCAGATAGGAGGCGATCCCGACGCCCTCCCATCCGACGATCAACTGGATCAGGTTCGGAGCCGACACGAGCACGAGCATCGACCCGGCAAAGAACGTGAACGCCGCGAAGAACCATGTCACACGCACGTCGCCCTTCATGTACCCGAGGGCGTACGTGAAGACCAGGAACGAGAGAGTCCCGACGACGAAGTACATCATCGTCGAGAGCCCATCGACGACCCATCCCCACTCGATGGTGATGCTGCCGATCTGTGCCACCTGGATGCTGTGTTCGTAGATCACCCCCTGGGTGATGTTGAGGATCAACAGCACCGTGGCGTACACGAACACGAATCCCATCGCGGCGACGGCAATCTCACCGCCTTCGCGGGGCATCCGCTTGCCGAAGAAGATGATCACCAGCATGGCGAGGAACGGAACGACGACGATCAGCCACGCCCACTGTGCGAGCCACCCGCCGGTGGTTGCGTGGACAATCTCTTCCGAGGCAAGGATCTGCGGTATCACGGCGCTACCACCTCATCAAGTCGAGCTCGTCGACGTTCGCAGAACGTCGGTTCCGGAAGATGAGCAGCACGATGGCGAGACCGATGCCGACCTCGGCGGCAGCCACGGTGATCACGAATATGGCGAACACCTGGCCTCCGGCGAACGCGGTACGCAACGCGGCTTCGAAGGCGATGAGGTTGAGATTGACGGCGTTGAGCATCAACTCGATCGCCAGCAGGACCATGACGGCATTACGACGGATCAACAGGCCGTATACACCGAGCGAGAACATCAGGGCGCCAAGGATGAGGTACTGGACGAGGGTCATTGGCGTCTTCCCTTCGGGAGGCCGCAGACCCCGGTAGTCGGTACCTGATACTCGGAGGACATCGGGCGTCTCATGCCGTCTTCCCTTCGTCGGCTTCCTCATCCACGGGTGGCTCGTCGGGCCGGGCGAGCGTGATCCCTCCGATGAGCGCTGCCAACAGGACGAACGAGACGATCTCGAAGGGGAGAACGAATCGGCTCATCAACTGGTGACCGATGAGGTCCGTTGGGGTCCCGGTGCCGACCTTGCTCACCATCTCGTCCCCGAACGCCGAGACGGACGAGAACACCATTACGGCAAACGTCAGGACGGCTGCCGTGGCGGCGAAACCCTTGTGAGGGTTGTCGACTTCGACCTTCGGACCGGTCGGAGCCCTGGTGATCATGATCCCGAACAGGAAGAGCACGATCACGGCGCCGATGTAGACGAGCACGAGCACCCATGCAACGAACTGTGCGCCAAGCACGAGGAACAGCCCTGCCGTGCCGGCGAGTGCGGCGACGAGGAATAGCGCCGCGTGCACGACATTGGTCGACGTCACGACTCGCAGGGCGGAGACTGCGATGAACACCGCCAAAACGAGGAACCACCAGTTGGAAGCCTCCGCGAACCAGCCGTCCATTACTTCTCCTCCAATGCCGGTGGCTCCGGCACCGTTGTGAGCCACTCGCCCAACTTGGCCTGGTCGTGCAGCAGCGACTGCATCTCGTACTCGCTGTATTCGTACTCCGGACTCCAGAACAGGGCGTCGAAGGGACATACCTCGACACAGATACCGCAGTACATACAGAGTGCGTAGTCGATGTCGAAGCGGTCGAGTACCGCGCGGCTGCGCGGGCGGCCACCCGGTTTGCTCGGTGGCTTCTCCTCTTTGTGCCCTTCGATGTAGATGCACCAGTCGGGGCAACTGCGCGCGCACAGCATGCAGACCGTGCACGCGTCCTCGTCGAGAGCGATCACGCCGCGCGCTCTGGTCACCGGGACTTCCTTCTCGTCCGGGTACATGACCGTCACGGGCTTTGTGAACATCGTGCTGAAGGTCACCCACAGGCCCTTGAGTAGTCCCTTGCCGGTGTAGAGCGCCATTAGTGCTCCGTCTCGTGAGTAGCGTGCGTGTAGCGCCGAGTCATCGGTGTCGAAGGCAAGGACGCAGGACGAAGACGCACCCGGCGCGGTGCTTCGAGGACGAGGATGAAGCATCCGACGTCGATGGCCGGCGAAACGTGGGCGACGCTTGCGAGTCGGTGCACTCAGAACACCACCTTGAAGACTGCCGTGACGGCGATGTTGGCAAGCGCCAACGGGACCAGCCACTTCCATGCGAGCGCCTGCAGTTGATCCTCCCGAAAGCGCGGGAACGTCCAGCGGAACCAGATGACCACGAATGAGAGCGCCAGGGTCTTGGCGACCACGATGACCGCGCCGGCCAACGGGCCCGTTACGCCCCAGAAGCCCCAGCCACCGAGGAAGAGAGTCGCAGCGATCGCCGAGTAGGCGAAGATGCTGGCGTACTCGGCGAGGAAGAAGAACAAGAACCGGAACCCCGAATACTCGGTGAGGTATCCGGTCACCAACTCCGACTCGGCGATCGGCATATCAAATGGGGTGCGGTTCATCTCGGCGAGAGCCGCCAGCAGGAACAGGAAGAAGCCCACGAACTGGGTCAACACGAACGGCCATCCCTGGGCAATCTGAGCTTCGACGATGCCCTGCATCGACATGGTGCCCGCCTGGATGATGACGCCCACGACGGCAAGCACTATCGGCAGCTCATATGCGATCAGCTGGCCACCGGCCCGCAGCCCGCCGATCAGCGAATACTTGTTTCCCGAAGACCACCCGGCCATCAGTATCCCGAGCGTTCCGACCGAGGAAATCGCCAAGGCGTAGAAGATGCCCAGGTCGACGTCACGGCCGATGGCGTGAGCACTCGAACCGAAGGGGATGATCAGGAACACGGCAACGGTCGAGATCATCACGAGGATCGGCGCGAGTGAGAACACCGGACGGTCGGCGTTGTCGGGAATGATGTCCTCCTTTTGGAGGAATTTCACGCCGTCGGCGATGAGTTGCGCCCACCCCCATCGGCCCCCTGCGTAGTAGGGGCCGACCCGCGACTGCATGTGCGCAGACAGTTTCAGCTCGGCGTATCCGACGACGAGCGCCGTCGTCGGCACGATCGCGAAGATCACCACCATCTTGATGATGAGTTCGAGTCCGAAACTCACCGGCTCACCTCCGGCGGGCCGAAGTCAACAGTCATCAGTCGACAGTCGCCCGGCACGGTGCAGGGAACTGAAGACTGAAAACTGATGACTGAGAACTGGCTCATCGATCCACGTCTCCCAATACGAAGTCGAAGCTGCCGAAGATGGCGATGAGGTCGGGGACCAGCACCCCTTCGAGCAACTCCGGAAGCACCGATACGTTCGAGAACGAGGCGGTGCGCACCTTGAACCGGTACGGACCCGTGCCACCCTCGGAGACCAGGTAGTAGCCCATCTCGCCCTTCGGGTTCTCGGCCCGCACATAGATCTCGCCCTTGGGAAGCTTGATCACCTTCGGCACCTTGGCGATGATCGCCCCTTCCGGGATCCCGTCGATGGCCTCGAGAATGAGCTTGGCCGACACCCGGATCTCGTGGAGCCGCATGATGTAGCGGTCATAACAGTCCCCCGCTTCGCCGGTCGGCACCCAGAAATCGAAGTCGTCATACGGCAGGTAATCCTCGGTCTTGCGAAGGTCGAACTCCACACCCGATGCACGCAGGTTCGGACCCGAGACCCCGTAGGCGGCGGCGAGTTCGGCACTCATCACTCCGATGCCCTTCGTCCGGGCGAATAGGATCTCATTGCCCACAATCAGGTCGTGCAGCTCGTCGCAGACGGCGAGGACTTTCGCCATCGCCTCCTGGGTCTCCGCGTAAAAGCCCTTCGGGAGGTCCTGCACTACCTTCCTCTGGGTGGCACCGGAACCGGCCACGGGCTTGACACCGCCGATCCGGTTGAAGTTCGGGTGGAACCGCCCTCCGGTCACCGATTCGAGGAGGTCGAGGACTCGCTCGCGTTCACGGAACGCGAAGAAGAACGGGGAAGCGGCGCCCAACTCCAGTGGGTAGGACGCCATGAACAAGAAGTGCGATCCGATACGCGCCATCTCGGTCAGGATGAGCCTGATGTACTGGGCCCGCGGCGGTGGCTCGACCTCCATCAGGCGCTCCGCTGCGACCACGAAGGGGATCTCGTTGGCAAACCCGGACACCCAATCGATCCGGTTCAGCAACGCGATGATCTGAGGGTAGGTGCGCACCTCCGCGAGTTTTTCATACCCTCGGTGCATGTACCCGACGACGGGTTGCACATCGACGATGCGCTCTCCGTCGATCCGGGCCTTGAGGCGGAGCACGCCATGCGTCGAAGGGTGCTGCGGACCGATGTTCAGTGTCATCTCGGGGGTTTCGAGTTCGAGCGACACTGCCGCTTCGGCAAGGTGCATCATGGCGCGATGGTCGACGGTCACGATGTCGCCTCCGGCATCGGTTCGACGTCGACGGATCCGGGCCACGGGCGCAGTTCACGGCTCAACAGCGGAAAGGACTTGCGCATCGGGTTGCCCTCGAACCCCTCCGGCAGGTAGATCTTGCGCAGGTTCGGGTGACCGATGAACTCGATGCCGAACATCTCGAACGCTTCACGCTCGTGCCAGTTGGCGCCCCTGTACACGGACACGAGACTCTCGATGTGGGGGTCGTCTTTCGAAACGTCGGTCGTGAAGGTCACCCAGTGCCCTTCGGTGATGTCGGCGACAATTGCGAGGATCTCGAAACGCTCCACCACGTGACCGGCGGGCGCGTCCCCAACCTGTACCTCATTGGACCAGTCGATCGCCGACAACCACGAGAAGAAGACGAGTCCGAGATCGTTCCGCGCCTTTCGGAGCGCTTCCACCCAGCGGTCTGCTTTGACATGTGCCTTGACCGTGCGATGGCGCACCGCCACCGGATCGGCGAAACCGAGAACGTCGTACACGTGTTCCGCGTAGGCGAAGAGGACTTCGTGGGGAGTCTGAGCTTCAGACGGGCCGTTGCTCATGCTCCCTCCACTTCTCCTGCATGTCTTCTCCCTGGATCTTCTGCTGCAACAAGACAACACCTTCGAGCAGTGCCTCGGGACGGGGAGGACACCCGGGGACGTATACGTCGACGGGGATGATCTGGTCGACGCCCTTGGTGACCGAATAAGAATCCCAGTAGGGGCCACCGCTGTTCGCACAGGATCCCATCGAGATGACGTACTTGGGGTCGGGCATCTGTTCGTAGAGGCGGCGCAACGAGGGGGCCATCTTGTCGGTGAGCGTTCCCGCCACGATCATCAGGTCGGCCTGCCGTGGAGAAGCGGGAAACGGGATCACACCGAACCGCATGATGTCATAGCGTGGCGCCGCGGCAGCCATCATCTCGATTGCACAACACGCAAGACCGAAATTGAACATCCACAGCGAGTACTTGCGGCTCCAATTGAGCAACCACGAGACCGGCTTCGGCATGCCGAACTTCTCGATCACACCCACTTGAGAACCCCTTTGCGGATCGCGTACACGAGGCCGATCGTCAACACGCCGATGAAGATGAGCATCTCGACAAGACCGAACATGCCAAGCCTCTCGAGGATGATCGCCCACGGGAAGATGAAGACCGCTTCGACATCGAATACGAGAAACAGCAAAGCGTAGATGTAGTAGCGAACCTGGCTCTGGCTCCAGTCTTCACCAACAGGGTCGACTCCGCATTCGTAGGTCAGCAACTTCGCTGCATGCGGGTTGGCAGGCCGAAGAACGGCGGCAATGCCGAGGAAAAGAAGCACGAGGACAACGCCCAACCCGATAAAGGCGGCAACACTCACGTAGTCCTGAAAGTAAGCGCTCAACGCCCTACCCTTCTCGCCACAAAGGGGCACATCGCCCCGTCGAGGACGCAGTATAGGAATCAGAGCCAGGCCCTCCGAACCAGGAGCCTGCCGAGTGATGCCGGTGCGTAGATCGGCGGCTGTGAGCGTCGCTCGCAAGGCCGCACAACGAAGGCGCACCCTCCGCGGTGCGTCGAGGCGGAGAACGCAGCAAGCGGCGATGCACAGTCGTCGAGATCCGTGCCATGCACTACTCAGCGGGCTCCAAAAGCCTGCCGAGTGATGCCGGTGCGTAGATCGGCGGCTGTGCGCGTACCCACCTACCTCGTATTTCGTACTTCGTACCACGACCCGGCAGCGATACAAGACCACGGGGCGGGCACGGCGGCCCGTTTCTCCCTTTGTGACCGCGTGTGGGGAGACGGGAGGGGTGCGGCGAAGCCCGGAGATTCCGTGGTGCACCTCGGGGTGACTCGCTATCTTGAACGGAATCACTCACTTGAACGATAACGATGAGGAGTTCTGCATGTACGACAAGAAGCAGATAGAGATACTCGGTCACACGATGGCCTACATCGAGGTCGGTGAAGGCGACCCGATCGTGTTCCTGCACGGCAACCCGACCTCGTCATACCTGTGGCGCAACGTCATCCCCCACCTCGAGAGCCACGGGCGCTGCATCGCCCCCGATCTGATCGGCATGGGTGATTCGGACAAGATCCCCGGCTCGGAGTACCGCTTCGCGGAGCATGCGGCCTATCTCGAAGCCTTCCTGGACGCCCTCGAGGTCCAAGATCGTGTGATCCTCGTGCTCCACGACTGGGGTTCCGGGCTCGGCTTCGACTGGGCTGAGCGACACCGTTCGGCCGTCAAAGGCATCGCGTACATGGAGTCCATCGTGCGTCCCGTCACATGGGAGGAGTGGCCTGAAACGGCCAGGCCGATGTTCCAGGCGATGCGATCTCCTGCCGGTGAAACGATCATCCTCGACAAGAACGTCTTCGTGGAACAGATACTGCCGGCATCGATCATGCGCCCGCTCACCGATGAGGAGATGAGCGAGTATCGCCGGCCCTATCTGAATCCTGGAGAGGACCGTCGACCGACGCTGACCTGGCCGCGTGAGATCCCCATCAACGGGGAACCCGCCGATATGCACCAGATCGTTTCTCGCTATTCGGAATGGCTGTCGTCGTCGCCTGTCCCCAAGTTGTTCATCAACACCGACCCCGGCATCATCCTCACCGGCCCGCAAAGGGAGTTCTGCAGAAAGTGGCCGAACCAGGAAGAGGTGACCGTAAAGGGTCTGCACTTCGTCCAGGAGGACTCACCCCACGAGATCGGTGAGGCGATCGCCCGTTTCGTCCATAGGATTGGATAGTTGCACCGAAACGTCACAAGAACGTGAGAGTTCGCATCGAAATATGCGGAGCGGTCCAAGGCGTGGGTTTCCGTCCCTACGTCTACCGCCTCGCAGCCGAGGAGGACCTCGCCGGATGGGTGGTCAACGACACTCGGGGGGTGCTCATCGAGGTGGAAGGACCGGAGCAGGCGATCACCCTATTCATGGATCGCCTACCGGTAGAGCACCCCCCGCTCGCGCACATCGAGTCGATACGCAGCGTCGAGACCGAGCCTCTCGGCGAACAGCACTTCCACATCAGGGCCAGTGACTACCACGGAGCCAAGACGGTCTCGATCCTTCCGGACGTCGCCGCGTGTGCAGCTTGCATGAACGATGTCTTCGATCCCCAGGATCGCCGTTTCCGCTACCCGTTCACCAACTGCACGAACTGCGGGCCCCGGTTCAGCATCATCGCCGACCTGCCGTACGACCGACCGAATACGACCATGGCCGGATTCACCATGTGCGACCGATGCCGCACAGAGTACGAAGACCCCACAAACCGTCGTTTCCATGCCCAGCCGAACGCCTGTCCGGGCTGCGGGCCGCAACTCGAGCTGTGGGAACCTGCCGACAACCGATTCCTTCCCACGGCACGCAGCGATGAGGCACTGGCCGGCGCCGTGGCGGCACTCAACGCCGGCGAGATCATCGCAGTGAAAGGCCTCGGAGGATTCCACCTGATGGCCGACGCCGGTAGCGCACGAGCGATCTCGACACTGCGTAACCGCAAACCCCGGCCCGACAAACCACTTGCGCTGATGGCTCGTGACCTCGATCAGGTCCGGACGCTCGTCGAGACCGATCGAGTTTCGGAGGCGTTACTCACCTCGCCTGAGGCACCAATCGTTCTGCTGCGCCGCGAACCGGGGGCACCCGTAGCCGAAAACGTGGCACCGGGGAACCCGACCCTGGGCGTGATGCTGCCGTACACACCGCTGCATCATCTGCTGCTCGACAGCGTCGACTTCCCGGTCGTCGCGACGAGTGGGAATCTGGCCGACGAGCCGATTTGCACGAGTTCGGCAGACGCGATCGAGCGTCTCGGCCATATCGCCGACTGCTTCCTCGTCCACGATCGCCCAATCCAACGGCACGTCGACGACAGCGTGGCCTGGGTCGTTAATGGCCACCCGAGTCTGTTGAGGAGGGCCCGCGGCTACGCTCCCATGCCGGTCCCACTCTCGCATCCCACTCCCCCGATTCTCGCAGTAGGCGCACACTTGAAGAACACGGTCGCGTTGGCGATCGACGGAAAAGCCTTCGTCGGTCAGCACATCGGGGACCTCGAGACACCGGAAGCGCAGGAGGCATTCGAAAAGGTCATCATCGACTTCCTCCGAATCTACGACGTCACTCCGGAGGCGATCGCGCACGACCTACACCCTGACTACGTTTCGACGCGATGGGCTCACTCTTCGAACCTGACCGATCGACTGGTCACCGTCCAACACCACCATGCCCATCTGGCCTCCTGCCTTGCGGAGAACCAGACCGACGGACCGGCACTCGGAGTCACCTGGGACGGGACCGGCCACGGGAGCGACGGAACCGTCTGGGGCGGGGAGTTCCTCTTCGGTGACGCTTCGAGGTTCGATCGCGTGGCCCACCTGAGAACGTTCAAGCTTCCTGGTGGCGACGCAGCCGTCGCAGAGCCAAGACGAGTTGCGCTGGCGTTGCTCTGGGAGCAGCTCGGCGAGGACGCCCTTGAACTCCCCGAGGTGCGCCGGGCATTCACGGACGCGGAGCTGCTCCCTCTGAGTCGCATGCTGCAGACGGGATTTCGTGCCCCCCAGACATCGAGCGTCGGGCGTCTCTTCGACGGCGTCGCGTCGCTGCTCGATCTCCACCAACGTGTCTCCTTCGAGGGACAAGCGGCGATGGCACTCGAGTTTGCCGTGGATCCGACGATCGACGATGCATACCCCCGAATGGAAGGAACGGTCCTCGACTGGGGCCCGTTGCTCGATGCGATCATCGATGACCTCACGCGAGGGACTGCTACCGGCGTGATCGCCGCACGTTTCCACAATGCGTTGGCAGCGTCGATCGTCGGGGTGGCACAGCACGTCGACACCCCCAGGGTCGCCCTCACCGGCGGATGCTTCCAGAACCGGCTGCTCACCCAACGGACGACAGACGTGCTTCATGACGCAGGATACGACGTACTGGTACACCGCCTCGTGCCACCGAACGACGGCGGGATCAGCCTCGGACAAATAGCCGTCGCGACGGCGTCCCTCCGCGACGGCTAGGCCGGGCAGGCCCGGACATCTCTGGGAAGAGCGTCGAACGGCAGCACTTTCAGGTGCCTTGGCAGGCAACGTTCGCGGTGTCGATGCCGAGTCAGGGAAGTCGCTCGCAAGGCCGCACAGCGAAGGCGCACCCGCTGCGGTGTGTCGAGGCGGAGAACGCCGCAAAGGTTGTCTGTCGAGGCACTAGAGACCGAGAAACCTCCGCCGGTCCGGGTCTGGTGCCGCCGCCGATTCGTAGGCTCTCCGCACGGCAACGCTAAACGGCTCCGCCAGAGAACGCGCCGCCATCCGAGCCTGCTCCTGCGTTTCGAACGCCAAGATGTCTCTAACGAGGTTGACGGCACCATAGGTACCCAGCCCGTCGATGCTGTTGGTCAGGACCGTATACGTCTTCGAAGCGATGGTGAGCTCGGTCGGATAGTTCTCCTCGCCCGCAAACAACATACCGATGAGCGTCCATGGAGCAATGAGGATGAGTGTGCCGACGCCTTCGACCTCGACTGCCTCGACCACCTCGACGTGAAGGCTCGAGTTCGTTGCAGGGTCATCCGAAAACACCCGCTCATGGATCCCCTCGAACGTTGCCTGGACCGAGCCGACGAGTGGTGCAACATCCACCATATCTTGAGTGTACTTCAGCCGATGTGCTGGTCATCCGCCCGCTATATTAGGTTTCAGTGGCTCTGGTTATGAGGCTACGGCCCTGTAACTCAGGGTCCGGCAGCTGAGGTTCGATGACCGGCGGTTTGCACGCCGGAAGGGAGGGGAGGAACCATGCCGGCCACGAAGACGCGCGACAGGGCATTGGGTGACCGTCTAGCGCAGTTCGGCGTCGACCGCCGAACATTCCTCAAGTATTGCGCGACGTTGACTGCCGTGCTTGCACTCCCGGCGCACTTCACCGAGCGTGTCGCTCGAGCGCTCGAATCGGTGGAGAAGCCGTCGATCATCTGGCTCGAATTCCAGGACTGTGCAGGGAACACCGAGTCGTTTCTCCGTTCGCGCAATCCGGAAGTCGGCGATCTCATCCTCGACCTGCTCTCCATCGACTATCACGAGACGATCATGGCCGCAGCCGGACATCAGGCGGAGTCGGTCTTGGCTGCCCAGATCGCCAAAGGCGGCTACATCGTCGTGGTCGAAGGGTCGGTACCGACGGCCGATGGCGGCATCTACTGCACCATCGGTGGTAGAACCGCCGTCCAGATTCTGCAGGAGGCGGCAAAAGGCGCCGCAGCAATCATCAACGTCGGTACGTGTTCCAGCTATGGCGGGCTCCCCAAGGCCGCCCCCAACCCCACGCATGCCGTCGGTGTGCCCTCGGTAGTGAGCGGAGTCCCGATCATCAATCTGCCGGGCTGTCCGGCGAATGCGGACAACATCACCGCCACACTCGTGCATTTCCTCACGTTCGGCGCTCTCCCGACTACCGACTCGAAGGGCAGGCCTCTCTTCGCATACGGGTCCCGGATACACGACGACTGCGAACGCCGAGCTCACTTCGATGCAGGGCAGTTCGTCCTCGATTGGGATGACACAGGGCATAAGAACGGCTGGTGCCTCTACAAGATGGGCTGTAAAGGCCCCTCCACGTTCCACAACTGCCCCATTGTCCGCTGGAACGGCGCAACGAACTGGCCGGTTGGTGCAGGGCATGGATGCGTCGGATGCTCTGAACCCGACTTCTGGGACACCATGACCGACTTCTATGCACGGCTTCCCCAAGTCACCGGTTTCGGCGTGGAGGCCACCGCCGACAAGATCGGCCTCGCGGTCGCTGCAGCCACCGCCGTCGGCTTCGGCGCCCACGGAGTCGCCAAAGCGGTCCAGAGACGAACGAGCCGCGGCTCGGAAGGTCCTGCTCCAGACTCCATTGAAGACGAGACGGACGGGAGTGAATGATGGCAACAATCGTGGTCGATCCGATCACTCGCATCGAAGGACACCTCCGCATCGAAGCAGAGGTTGCCGACGGTGCAATCACGCAAGCCTGGTCCTCCGCGACGATGTGGCGTGGCATCGAGACGATTCTCAAAGGCCGCGATCCTCGGGATGCCTGGTACTTCACCCAGCGAATCTGTGGTGTGTGCACGACCGTTCATGCGCTGGCGTCGGTCCGTGCGGTCGAGAACGCCCTCGAGATCGTCCCTCCACCCAACGCCCAGAGGATCAGGAACCTGATCACCCTCAGCCAGTTCGTCCAGGACCACGTCGTGCACTTCTACCACCTGCACGCCCTCGACTGGGTGGATATCGTATCGGCATTGGAGGCAGACCCTCAGGCGACGGCGGAGCTGGCCGGTTCCATCTCCGACTATCCCCGTTCGAGTGCGAGTGTGTTCCGACAAGTCAAGAACAGACTCGCCGCATTCGTCGAAGGAGGACAGCTCGGTCCTTTCGCCGGAGGGTACTGGGGCCATCCCGCCTACAAGCTTCCTCCTGAAGCGAACCTGATGGCGGTCAGTCACTATCTCGACGCGCTCGAGTTCCAACGAGACTACATCCGCATCCATGCCCTGCTTGGAGGCAAGAACCCCCACCTTCAAACCTACCTGGTGGGCGGAATGGCAACGCCCATCGATCCCGACTCGGCCACGGCGATCAACGCAGGTTTGCTCGCCGAGCTGCGCAAGCTGCTCCAACGGGGGCTTGCCTTCGTCCAGCAGGCATACATCCCCGACCTGCTCGCGATTGCGTCGTTCTACAAGGACTGGGCTTCCATTGGCCGAGGGCTCGGCAACTACATGTCCTTCGGCGACTTCCCCACCGGGACCAACAATCCGGCAATGGAGCCGGATACGCTGTACTTGCCGCGAGGCGTGATCCTCGACGGGGACCTCTCCCAGGTCCACCCGCTGGATCCAACCAGGATCGCCGAGTATGTATCACACTCCTGGTACTCGTACTCATCCGGTGATGACACACCCCTCAAACCGTTCAACGGAGAGACGGTGCCCGACTTCACCGGTCCGGAGCCACCCTATGAGTTCCTCGACACCGACTCGAAGTACTCCTGGTTGAAGGCTCCCCGGTACGACGACACCGCCATGGAGGTCGGTCCTTTGGCACGGATGTTGGTCGCGTTCGCCTCCGGCCACGCGCGGGTCCAAGAGATCGTCGGATCCGTCCTGGACACACTCGGTGTCGGACCCGAAGCTCTCTTCAGCACACTCGGACGGACGGCAGCGCGCGGCGTGGAGACACTGCTTCTGGCAGAACGCTCCCTGGAAGAGCTCGATCAGCTGATCGCCGGCATCGCGACCGGAGATCACCGCACCCATAACGGTGAGCGCTGGGATCCGAAGACATGGCCGGACACGGCCCAGGGCTTCGGCATGCATGAAGCTCCCCGTGGCTCGTTGTCGCACTGGATCACGATCAAGGACAGACGTATCGAGCACTACCAGATCGTTGTGCCCTCCACGTGGAACGGAAGTCCTCGTGACGCGAAGGGAAACCCCGGTGCCTACGAGGTGGCGCTCGTGGGCACTCCCGTGGAAATCGAGACCCAACCGTTGGAGATTCTGCGGACCATCCACTCCTTCGATCCGTGCATGGCATGCGCGGCACACGTGATCGACAAGGAGGGCAACTCCGTAGTGGAGGTACGGGTGTCATGAAGACACGAGAAGCCCACATCCAGGAACTGCTCCAAGACCCGGCGGTTGAGCCCGCTTCAGAAGCCGTCACCATCCGGGTGTGGGAACTGCCCGTACGCGTGGCGCACTGGACAGTTGTCGGTACGGTGCTGCTCCTGGCCGGCACGGGCTACTACATCGGTAACCCTTTCCTCCTCGTTGGCAGCGAGACAGGGTTCACGATGGGTCTGATACGCACCATCCACCTTGTCGCAGCGTGGGTGTTCAGTGTGGCCATCATTTGCCGGATCACATGGTCGTTCATCGGCAACCGGTGGTCACGCTGGGATCAGCTCGTGCCTGTTCACCGCGAGCGCCGCGTCCACATGTGGAAGACTCTCCGGTACTACCTGTTCCTCAGGAAGGAACCGCCGCCGGCGATAGGGCACAACCCCTTGGCGGGCGTCATCTACCTGGTTGTCTTCGTCATGTTTGTCGTGCAGATCATCAGCGGCCTTGCCCTGACCGCACTGGCCAACCCTCAGGGGCTGCTGTGGTCGACCACTGGCTGGGTCTTCGGTCTGTTTGCGATCCAGACGGTCCGTCTCATCCACCATCTGATCATGTGGCTCACGATTGCCTTTGTCATCCAGCACGTCTGCTCGGTCGTGTTGTTCGACAGCGAAGAGAAGTCGGGCGTGATCTCATCGATGCTGACCGGCTACAAAGGGCTGCCGGTCGATCGCCTGTGACCGATCGGGCACCGATCCTGGTTCTTGGAATCGGGAATGAACTCTTCGCCGATGAAGGACTCGGCGTACAGGCGGCCCGCCGCATCGAGGCCATGCAGCTGGACGGTGTGGACGTACTCGATGGCGGCACCCTGGGCATGGCCCTCCTTCCCGAGTTGGAAGGGCGCGACGCCGTGCTGATTCTGGATGCGGTGATCACGACAGAGGGGCCACCGGGCACGGTCATCCGACTCCGGGGCAACGAACTGGACCGGCCGGTCCAGATGTTGTTCTCCGCTCATCAGTTCGGCATCGGCGAGACGATCGCTGCTGCGCGCCTGGTGGGCAAAGCGCCCGATGTCCTGACGGCCGTGGGCATGGTCCCTTTCTCCCTCGAGACCGGATACGGGCTCAGCCCTGAAGCGGACGGGGCGCTCGCCGGCATGGTCGAAGAGGCGTTGGATGTCTTGACAGGATGGGGAGTCGATGCATGAGCAAGGTCTGATCGCCGGTGTCGTAGCCGAAGTCGTCGAACGAGCCGGTAGCGGACGGGTCGCGCAAGTGGTTGTTACCGTCGGTCCGGATGTCGACCATCTGGTTGTGAAGACGGCATGGCTGTCCGCAGTCATCGGGACGACAGCCGAGACAGCCGACCTCGTCGTCGAGAAGGCCCTCGACACCATGCGCTGCTTCACGTGTGGCATCGAATACGAAGGAGGGAAGCTCGACCCCTGCCCCGAGTGCGGCCGTGACGGCCTCGTCATCCGGGCTGCTCCTGAAGTCGCCCTGGTATCATGGAGCCCCGCATGAGGTCCGAGCCGTACAGCTCCCTTGGGGCCCAGCCCATCAGGGGCGACGGTGGCACGCGGGGACGAGGCCTCATGGACCACGGTTCGATGGAGCAGCCCTGATGTGTCTAGGCGTCCCCGGCAAGGTACTCGAAATCATCCCAAATGAAACGGGGATGACCATGGGGAAAGTCAGCTTCGCAGGGATCGTCAAGGATGTATGCCTCGCCTACGTCCCCGAGGTCGAGATCGACGACTACGTGATCGTTCACGTGGGATTTGCCATCAGCAAGATCGACAAGACCGAAGCTCAGGAGGTGTTCCGGTTCCTGGACCAGATGGGTGATCTGGCTGAACTCGAGATTCCAGAGATCGGACTGTGAAGTACGTCGACGAGTACCGCAGCGAACCTGCCGCTCGGCGACTCTTCTCCGCCATCCGGGACGCGACCACCCGACCGTGGACGATCATGGAGATCTGTGGGGGGCAAACCCACACGCTGATCAAGTTCGGAATCGACAACATGCTCCCCGACGAGATAACCCTCGTCCACGGTCCCGGCTGTCCCGTGTGTGTTACCCCTTTGGAGCAGATCGACAAGGCAATCGCCATCGCCAGACGTCCCGAAGTGATCTTCACGTCCTTCGGCGACATGCTGCGCGTACCCGGTTCGGAGACCGATCTGCTGGCCGTCAAGGCGGAAGGTGGCGACGTACGGATGGTCTACTCACCGCTCGACGCGGTGAAGCTGGCCCAGCGAAATCCGGACCGCCACGTGGTGTTCTTCGCAGTCGGATTCGAGACGACCGCACCAGCCAACGCCATGGCGGTACGGCAGGCCCGGACACTCGAACTCACGAACTTCTCGATCCTGTCCTCCCATGTCCTCGTTCCGCCGGCGATGGAAGCGATCCTTGGGTCCCCCGACAACCAGGTGCAAGGGTTCCTGGCTGCCGGACATGTCTGCGCTGTCATGGGCTACTGGGAATACGAACCGATCGCAGAGCGGTATGGAGTCCCAATCGTCGTGACCGGGTTCGAGCCACTCGACCTCCTCCATGGCATCTACATGGCGGTGCGCATGCTCGAAGAGGGGCGCGTGGGCGTCGAAAATCAGTATGCGAGGGCCGTTGTCAGGGAAGGCAACGTCCCCGCCCGGGCGATGCTGGAAGAAGTGTTCCGGCCCTGCGACCGGCCCTGGAGGGGCATCGGGAATATCCCCCAGAGTGGTTTCTCCTTGAGTCCCGAGTATGCGGCGTTCGATGCGACCCTCCGATTTGACGTGGAGACGGTGACAGCCACCGAGTCGGAGATCTGCATTGCCGGTGAGATCATGCGCGGTCTTCGCAAACCGAACGACTGCCCCGTGTTCGGGACCGACTGCACGCCCGAGCACCCCGTGGGTGCTCCCATGGTCTCGTCTGAGGGTGCCTGCGCGGCCTACCACCGATACGGAAGGTTCTGACCGTGGACATCTCCGGGCTCGGAACATGCCCGATTCCCATCACCGACTACCCGACTGTGCTGCTCGCGCACGGTGGGGGCGGCTCATTGTCACAGATGCTGATCGAGCGGATGTTCGTCCCGACGTTCGGGAACCCGGTCCTGAACCAGCTTCATGATGGCGCCGTACTCGACATGGAAAAGGGTCGCATCGCCGTCTCGACAGATTCTTTCGTGATCAGCCCGCTCTTCTTTCCTGGAGGCGACATCGGTTCGCTCGCCGTCCACGGCACAGTGAACGACGTCGCCATGTGTGGCGCAACCCCACGAGTGCTCACCGTCGCATTCATCCTCGAAGAAGGCCTCCCCATGGAAGACCTATGGCGGATCGTTTCGTCGATGAGAGAAGCTGCCGACGGTGCCGGAGTCACGATCGTGACCGGGGATACCAAGGTCGTCGACCGGGGCAAGGGTGATGGCATCTACATCAATACGACGGGGATCGGCGTTGTGCCGGAAGGGGTCGAGATCTCTCCCTTGCGTGCTGAACAAGGGGACGTCGTATTGATCTCGGGCCGTATCGCCGAACACGGCATCGCCGTCATGTCGGTCCGGGAAGGCCTCGAGTTCGAGACGCGCATCGGGAGCGATTCCGCGCCTCTCAATGGTCTCGTGGAGGCGATTCTCGGAGCCGGCAGGTCCGGCGTCCACGTCTTGCGAGACCCGACTCGGGGTGGTGTGGCAAGCGCCACGAACGAAATCGCCGCTAGCTCGCGACTCGGAATCCGGCTCGTCGAGTCAACCATCCCGATCTTGGATGAAGTCCAGGGCGCATGCGAGATTCTTGGGTTCGACCCTTTGTACGTTGCCAACGAAGGCAAACTCATCGCCGTCGTCGCACCAGATGCCGCCGGGGCCGTACTCGCTGCAATGCAGGCCCACACCCTGGGCAAGGACGCTGCGGTCATCGGCGAAGTCACCATGGAACATCCTGGTCGGGTGTTCCTTCGAAGCAGCGTCGGCGGCAACCGAGTCGTGGACATGCTGAGCGGGGAGCAGTTGCCGAGAATCTGCTGAGGTTCGGCTCCGCCGACACCGAGAAACAACCCGCGGCGAAGAACCTCTGAAAAGCCCTCCATATCCAATCGTCCAAAGCAACCGCCGCCGATTGCACAGCTACTCTGCACCTCGATGCTCATCCCCGATTACGCCGGTGGTTCCCTTGCCAACCTCTCCGCCGAACTGGAGTTGCGCCTTACCGGCACCACTGCCGGGACGCCGATGCACTCCTCACTCTCGGCGCTGATTCCCGATGCCGGAACCTACGTTGTCGTGCTGTTCGACGGGCTCGGCGATCACCAGCTTGGCCATCCTGCAGCCACCGGCCTGCGAGCATCTCGGGTCGGCGCCATCGACGCGGTGTTCCCAACGACCACGAGCGTCAACATTGCGTCGCTCGTCACGGCCTTCCCGCCGGTCCGCCATGGACTCATTGCTCACCAGTTGTTCATGCATGGCGCGGTTGTCAACACGCTCAAGTGGAAGACCCTCGATGGAGATCCCGTTGCATTCGACACGGCCGATGTGCTGCCAACCCCGAACCTGTGGGAACGTCTCACCGCGGCCGGCATTGAGCCGATCACTGTGCAGCCCGGTGCTTTCGAGTCCAGTCCGCTCAGTCGCGCCATGTACCGGGGATGCCGGTTCGAGCCCGCATGGAACTACCAGGAGCTCATCGACGCAACCGTACAACTGGCTGCCGGCCGGAAGCGGCTCATCCTCAGTTATGTCCCCAACGTCGATGTTGCAGCGCACGTATACGGCCTCGAATCGAACGAGTACACCGAGGCGATCCAGATCGCCGATGGAGTGTGGAGCCTCACCGCTGCCCGGCTGCCCGCGGACACGGTGATGATCGGAATCGCCGACCATGGCCTCGTCGACTATCCCAAGCGCTCCAAGATCCCACTGCAACGGCCGAAGGGATTGCGGTACTACGGCGATCCGCGCGGCGTACTCGTCCGTGGCCCGGCGCCACTCGCGGAAAACCTCGCAGCAACACTGCCGGCGACGTGGGTACCGATCGAGACACTGCGTACCTGGTGGGGACAGGAACACCCTCACCACGACCTACAACGCCGCTCTCCCGCGGGAGCGCTGATCCCCGACCGTGACCACGTGCTCCTACCCAGCGGGATGGACAAACGGATGGTCGGCTACCACGGCGGCTTGGACGAACGAGAAGTGAAGGTACCGCTCTTGGTCATCGGAGGGTGAGGCACTCGGAGGCCGTTGAGCAATGCATGGCACGTGTTCCCCTTACCCCAGCGGCTTTGCCGCTACGGTACTTTCCCCCTTTCCGGCCGGCGCCGGCCCCGGTCGGCTGCGCCCTACTCCCCTTTCCGGCTAACGCCGGCCCCCCTCCCGGCTCCGCCGTACTCCCCCCTCCGGCTCACGCCGGCCCCCCTCCCGGCTTCGCCGTACTCCCCCTAACGCTCGCTTCGCTCGCTGGGGGGAGACAGGCCGCCTCGCTCCCCGGGAGACCAATAGACTGCGCGCCGGCGACACTCTCCGATCCGTCGAGGCTGAAAACAGGAGCCGCCACGCCCGCCCCTCGGTCTTGTGTCGGAACCGGGTCGCGGTACGGAATACCGAGTACTGAGTACGGCCGGCGAATCGAGCCTCGGATCCACACACCGGCGTCACTCGGCTGACTCCTCGCCGACATAGCCGGCCGGACATCGCCATACTGCGCCTCGTGCAACATCCTCCGCTTCCTAAAGGGACCATCGTCCTGCCCGGCACGGACGTCGAAGACGCATGGGCACGCTTTTATCCATTCGAGGCACTGCATCATCTCCATTCGATCTGCAACCCGATGTCCTCAGAGGACCTCGACCACCTCGTTGATGCTCTCGATCCTCAAGACGGGGACCAGGCACTCGACCTCGCATGCGGCCACGGCGAACTCCTCAGACGTCTTTCCCGGCGCGCTGCCGTCGGCGGAACCGGGGTGGATCTCTCCCCGTGGGCGCTACAACGAGCCGCCACACAGTCGACGACGATCGTCTGGTGGCTCGGAGACGCCGCCGGAGTCCCCGAAGTGCCGGACTGGGAAATCGTGACCTGTCTCGGTGCTTCATGGATCTGGAATGGGTTCGCCGGCACGGCGTCTTCCCTTGCTGCGAGGGCCACACCCGGCGGCCGGATCGCGGTAGGCGATCTTCGCCTTGGGACGCCACACGCTCGTGAAGCTCTCGGCAGCGCCCCGGAGGCGGCCTCACTGACCGAGGATGAGCAGCTCGCAGCGTTGCGGAGCATCGGGCTCGAGCCGCTCGAACAGATCATCCCGGACCCGCAAGCATGGAAGGCCTATCACGACCTCGTCATCGCATCAGCCGAGAGCTACGCCGCCGAACACCCCGACGATCCGGCCGCAGACCACAGGGCGATGGCCCAGACGTGGATGCACAACGACTACGAGCGTCTGCGGACCCACCTCGTCTGGACCGTCTGGGTGGCGCGAACGCCGTGAGTCAGACCGTTGTCACCGGCACAGGACGGCGGCCCATCATTCTCGAGAAAGCGACGAGTACCGGGATCAGGTAGGCCCAATAGCCGCCGAGCGTCAGCGCTGACGGGTTGTGGGAGATACCGAAGAGTGTCTTCGTAACAACGCCGAGTGCGCCGCCAGAGGGATCGAGGAGCCTGAGCGTCCACACATGCTCGACGACTACCGGCAGAAATCCGGCCTCCTGGAACTCGTGGATCCCCTTGCCGATCAGACCAGCAGCGACGAGGACGATCAGGGTTCCCGTGATCCGGAAGAAAAGGTGCAGGTCGATCCGACGACCTCCTCGATACACGACATACCCGATGCCGATCGCACCGGCCAGACCGAGCAACCCGCCGACGAACTGAACACCCTGCGCGTCGACTCCCACCGAGACAGAAATCATGAATAGCGCCGATTCGAGCCCCTCTCGCAGCACTGCCACAAATGCAACTGCAGCGAGGCCAAGCATCCCGCCGGAGGCAAGGGCGCTCCCGGCTTCATTCTCGAGGTGTGCCTTGAACGAGCGCGCTCTGCTCCCCATCCAGAAGATCATCCATGTCAGCAGTCCCACTGCGACGAGCGCCACGGACCCTTCCGCTATCTGCTCTGCGCGACCATCGAGCGACCCGATCGTCTGGAAGATCACCGCACCGGCGACCAGCGATGCGCCCACCGCTGCAATGGCACCGGACCAAACCCAACGCACCCCGCGACGCTCCTGGTCGCGCGCGAGATAGGCGAGCAGGATCGCAACGATCAGGGCCGCTTCGACGCCTTCACGGAGCATCACCAGGAATCCGGCCATGAGACGACGCCTCCATCGCTGAGAGCCTCAGCCTATTAACACTACGAGCGTAGTGTTAACCGCAGGGCCGGCTTCCCGAGCATCTGGATGAACGAGATTCGTCCAACGACCCGATCATTACCCGTATCTTCGTGGGAACGACCCGAGTCGAACCTCTCTCTACCTGGCTGATGACCGACTGCTCTCACTCGCTGCGTTCGGTACCGACGGCAGGTCCAACGAACCGGCACTCTTCGACCCGGGCACGAAGACGCCACCGGCAGACGGCGCAGGTGAAGGGAAAGAACTCCGCGGAGCAGAGTCTGCGGTGTGTCGACGGTGCCGATGATACGGGGCCTCTGCTTTGGTAACGTCGCTCCCATGACCCTCGGAGTCATCCTCGCCGGCGGAGTCTCACGACGCATGGGGACCGACAAGGCACTCATCGACGTCGCTGGGCTGCCGGCGGTCGAATGGGTTGCCGCAGCGCTTCGCCGCGTGTGTGACTCGACGATCGTCCTAGGCCGTGAGAAGCTCGGTGGCCTTCGCTGCCTGCCGGACATTCGGACGAGCGTTCGCGGCCCCCTCGTCGGCCTGGCGACTGCGCTCGGATCGGCACATGGCCAGGCCGTCCTGTTGGTCGCGGTCGACCAGCCCTTCCTCCAACCCAGGACACTGCAAAGGCTTCTCGATCTGGCCTCCCACGAGGCTGTGATACCGGTCGACGGTGCCCGGCAAGTGACCTGCGCCGTCTATCCGGCCTCCTGGACGGCCGAGACGACCGACGAGATCGACTCCGGCGGCTCGATCCAGTCGCTCCTCGACCGGCTCCCCCATCACCTGATAGAGCCGCCTACGTGGCGCGAGTGGGGCGAAGATGGACGTTCCTGGTTCAGCGTCGACACTCCCGAGGCACTGGCTGAGGGGCTGGCCCGGTACGGTCAGCCCGGGTAGCCGACCCGCCCTCGTTCTTCTCTCCCCCGCAGAGACAAGCACCGAGTGCAGCATGGCGATGAGAGGCACGCGACACGTCGGTGCCGAAGCCAGTGCCTTGGCCGGTAACGTTCGGGGGGTCGATGCCGAGGCAGGGACGTTGCCCGCAAGACCCGCACAACGAAGGCGCACCTGCAGGTGCGTCGAGGCGGAGAACGCAGCGAGCGGCGTTCCTGGCCGGCAGAACACCGCAAAGGTCGCCGGTCGAGGCACTACCCACCGATGTAGCTCATCTCCACCTTGGGCAAGTTCGAGGTTTGCGACGAGCGAAGTTCCGAGTATCGGTCATCGCGACCCTCCCAAAGATGCCTGATCTGCGCTGCGATCTCGTCGTCGGACGCTCCGGACCGCAGTACCGCCCGCAGGTCATGACCCGTCGTCGCAAACAGGCACGTATACAGCGACCCATCAGCCGAGATCCGCGCTCTGGTGCACGAACCGCAGAACGGCATCGTGACGGAGGCGATCACCCCCATCTCGCCGCCGCCGTCGACGTAGCGGAAACGCCGTGCGACTTCCCCCGGGTAGTGCGGCGCCAACACTTCGATCGGATACGTCGCGTTGACCGTCTCGATGATCTCCCCGGCAGGCACCACGTCGTCGAGGCGCCAGCCATTCGTATCTCCCACGTCCATGTATTCGATGAACCGCAGGATGTGGCCCGTACCGCGGAACTCTCGCGCCATATCGACGATCGTGTGCTCGTTGACTCCGCGCTGGATTACGGCGTTGATCTTGACCGGCCCCAATCCGACCTCCGCTGCAGCGTTGATCCCATCGAGAACCCTGGCGACAGGAAAGTCGACGTCGTTCATCGTTCGGAACACGGTGTCGTCCAGCGAATCGAGACTCACCGAGACCCGGTCGAGGCCGGCGTTCTTCAGAGCGGCCGCCTTTCCGACCAAAAGTGCCCCGTTTGTCGTCAAGGTGAGATCGTCGATCCCATCGATGGTTCTCAGACCGGCAATGAGATGCTCCAGATTCTTTCGCAGCAGTGGTTCACCTCCCGTGATGCGAACCTTGCGAACCCCAAGTCCGGCGAAGATCCTCACCAAGCGCTCGACCTCCTCGAGGCTGAGGAGCAGATCCCTGCTGAGGAACTCCCACTCCCGATTGAAGACCTCCTTCGGCATGCAATACGTGCAACGGAAGTTGCAGCGGTCGGTGACGGAGATGCGCAGATCTCGAAGGGATCGCTCAAACGTGTCCCCTGCGGGCATGCGGTCGTCACTCATCGGTCATCAGTGTATGCGCTGTGAGCCATAGCCCCTCAGACCCGAGCGGTGCGTTGCGGCCGGCGCAGACCGAGGATCACGAAAGCCGACAGGACCGGCCAGGTACCGCCGGCCACAAGATCCTGCACCAGACGTGGAACATCCGGCATTGCCAAACTTCCCGGCAGCGCCGAGAGCGACCAGGACCGTGAAGACCGCAACGAAAGGACGCCCTGCGCCCTGTCCCGAGCCCGATCCGACCCTGTTGTCAAGAGACGGCAGCTGCAGGTTCAGACTTCGGGTTCTTCGTCCAGGTGGCCGACTTGCGGGATCGGCGGCAGGGGGAACTGATCGGCTTGGTGCCACTCGGACCGGGTCCGAACCGGCGGGACGGTCACACTCTCCTGTTGACGGCCCGAGATCAGTCCGACAGTCCACGCACCCAGGCCAAGAACCGCCATGAGCAGAGCCACAATGGTCCCGATGACAGGGATCAACAGCGAGATCACCCACAGCAGCGAGCCGACGAGAAAACCGGCCTGTCCACTGCGACGCCATCCGAGGAGCCGCCCTCCGACCGCCGTCAACACGGGGATCGGAGCCAGGAGAACCCCGAGCATGACCATTCCGAGCACCGCGAGCGCGATTGGCCCTCCGACGACGACCATCGGCAATGCCATCTCCGGGGAAGAGGCGAGCGCGAGGCCGGCGGCGAAACTCATGATCAGGACCGGCACCACCATTGCTGCCAGCCCGACGAAGAAGGTGCGCACGGGGAAACGCCGGACGGCGGTCACCGAGCGTTGCAGCATGCGCGGCGCAGCCCAGAACATCAGGAAACCGAAAATCATGACCGTGAGCACGGTGATCAGTTGCGTGAGCGCGAACATTGCCTGCACGGCCACATTGGGACGCACCGGTTCTCGATGCACGATCTGACGCCCGACATCCACACCTTGGCCGATGACCGCATCGACGGAAGATCGATAGCCGAGCGTCCCCCCAATTCGCGTGCCCGGCAGAATCTCCAATCGGCCGACCGTCACGTCGACGTCACCGTCGATGTTCCCACCGATCCGCGCATGGTCGATCGTCTGGCCACCGATGTCGCGTCCGACACTGCCCGAGGTGTCGAGGTTGAAGGTCCATGCGAGCAGGTCCCGACCGATGTCCCCGGTGACGGTGACGACTGCCCCTCCGGCGAGGAGATCGCCTCCGATCTCCCCGTCAACTCGAACCGTGTTTGCTCCCACCCTGACCGACCCGTCGACGGTGCCGGTGATCACCACACTCGATGCCACGCCGGTCACACTGCCGAGCACGTGGCCGCTGATGAGAAGCTCTCCGGTAGCGGCGACGAGCACATCTCCTTCGACGGTCCCCTCGATGACGACCCGATTCCCCGCCGCATAGAGATCCTCGCCCACGACATCGCCCTCCTGCACGAGGACGATGTCTGCTCCGGCCCGATCGGCCGAGATGAACGGAGCACGTGCCGCGGCGGGCGCGGCGGATACCGAGAGCAGCAGCCCGGAAACCATGAGAAGTACGGCGAGTCGAAGTGAGGTCTTCATATCACGGACCATTCTGGCCGAATCGGGAGCACAGCGGCGAACCCAGGGCTCAGGGGTACTCCCAGGGTGCCTACGAGCCCTGGGTTCGGGGATTCTAGAAGGGGAACGCCTGTCGGGCGACGTCGAGGAGCGGGCCGGGAACGATGCCGAATATCAGCGTGATGGCGACGGTGATGATCAGCACCCAGCGGGTTGGCCCGACGGCTTCAAAGCGTGCCGTGGCGGCACCGGGCGCTTCGGCAAGCGCAGGGGACTGCATGTACATCAGCACGATGACCCGCAGGTAGAAGAAGAAGCCGGCCACCGACGCGAGCACGGCGAGGATCACGAGCCACTCGTAACCTGCGCTCCATGCCGAAGTGAACGCTGCAAACTTCGCGATGAACCCGGAGGTGAGTGGCACACCCGACATGGCAATCATGAACAGCGCGAGTGAGCCCGCCAGCAGCGGCGAACGCTCCGCGAGCCCCGTGTAGTCGCTGAGCGGCGATGCGGCTCCGGTGGGCCCCGCCACGGCGGCTACCACGCCAAACGCACCCAGGAGTTGCACGGTGTACACCGCCAGGTAGAACCAGACCGCCGGCATCCCGACGCCGCCGGCCGTGAGGGCAGTCAGAATGAACCCGGCATGCGCGACCGACGAGTAGGCGAGCATCCGGCGAATGTCCGTCTGAGCGATCGCCAACAGCACCCCGACAACGATCGAGATCGCGGCGAGAAGGGCAAGGCCGGATGACCACTCGTCGATGAACTTCGGGAACGCGAAGATCAGGATCCTGGCAAGAGCGGCAAAAGCACCGATCTTGGCCGCAGCGACCATGAAACCGACGATCCCGGCCGGAGATCCCTGATACGCGTCCGGCGCCCACACGTGGAATGGCGCGGCGGATACCTTGAAGGCAACTCCGACGATCAGCAGGGCCATCCCGACTTGCACGACTCCCGGCCGAAGCAGGACGTGTGTCGAGAAGAACTGGCTGATGCCGAACACCGAGAGAGACCCCGTTCCTGCAAACACCAGCGCGGCCCCGTAGATGAACACCGCCGAAGCAAACGATCCGAGCAGGAAGTACTTGAGCGCCGCCTCGTCCGCCTGCAACGTCTTTCTCGTTATCCCCGCGAGCACGTAGAGCGACATCGATGCCACCTCGAGACCCACGAAGATCAGCACCAGGTTCGCCGCGGTCGCCATGATCATGAAACCGGTCGCGGCCATGAAGACGAGCACGATGCCTTCGGCGCCGCGCCGCCCCAGTTCCTTCACCATCCCCCAGCCGACGGCGAGGCCGAGCGCCGCGACACCGACGAGAAGGAAGCTGGCGAACGCCCCGAAGGTGTCGGTGACGAGCATCCCGGAGAACGACAGACTCGCCGCCTCGGATGCGGACGCCCACTGGAACCCGACGGCCACTCCCGCCAGGACCAGGGTTGCCGAGGCCAGCCATGCGTGCACTCTCGGGGTGGGCTTGCGGAAGACATCCACCATCAGCACGATGACTGCGCCCAGCGTGAGGATGATCTCGGGCCCGATGGCCAGGTAGGAGACGTTCACGTTATTCACCGCTCATCACCCCCAGCACGTCGGCCAGGTGGCCCGGAGCGGGAGCCTGGTAGCTGGTCACACTCTCGATCCGGGTCAGCACCGCTTCCGTGGACGGACCGATCTTGTCGAGTGCAACCTTCGGGTACAGGCCGATGACGAGCATCAGCGCGGCAAGCGTCGACAGGATCGCGATCTCCCTGAAGTTGAGATCGAGGAGTTTCTCATTCTCCGGTTTCGTCACCGGCCCGGTGAACACACGCTCGTATGCCCACAGCAGATAGACGGCGGCCAGGATGATGCCGGAAGCCGCGATGATCGCGTACCACTTCAACGTCAGGAAACTGCCCATGAGGATCAAGAACTCGCCGATGAACCCGTTCAAGCTCGGGAGACCGATCGAAGCGAACGACGTGAACAAGAAGAATCCGGCGAAGATCGGCATGATCTTTTGAAGACCTCCGAACTCCCCGATGTCCTTCGTATGACGCCGCTCATAGATCATGCCTACGAGCAGGAACAAGGCGCCGGTCGTAATGCCGTGGTTGAACATCTGAATCACGCCACCCTCGAGTCCTTGGGATGTCAGGGCGAAGATGCCGAGAACGATGAACCCGAGATGGCTGACCGATGAGTACGCGACGAGCTTCTTGAGGTTCGGTTGCACGATGGCGACCGCCGCCCCGTAGACGATACCGATGACGGCGAGTACCGCCAGCACCGGAACGAACTTCAGCGTCGCGTTGGGGAACAGCCCGAGGTTGAACCGCAGGAATCCGTAGGTGCCCATCTTCAGCAGCACTCCCGCAAGCATCACCGAACCCGCGGTCGGCGCCTCGACGTGCGCATCGGGTAGCCATGTGTGGAATGGGAACATCGGGACCTTGATGGCGAAGGCGAGCGCGAACGCCGCGAACAGCCACATCTCGGTTGAGGGCGGCATCTGAAGCATCTGCCAGCTCAGGTAGTCAAAGCTGATCTGCCCTGCGTGCTGGCTGCCATACATCAAGGCCATGGCGATGATGCCGGCCAGCATCAACGCCGAGCCAAACGCCGTGAAGATGAAGAACTTGACCGCGGCGTAGATCCGCCGTTCGGAGCCCCATACACCGATGATGAAGTACATCGGCACCAAGATGACCTCGAAGAACACGAAGAACATGAACATGTCCAAGCTGAGGAAGACGCCCATGAGGCCACCCTCGAGCAGCAGGTTGAACACAACGAACTGCTTCACCCTCTTGGAGATCGATGTCGACGCAGCGAGCGAGATCGGCATCAGGATCGCCGTGAGCACCACCATCAGCAGTGATATCCCGTCGACTCCCATGTGCCACGAGATCCCCCACGGCGCGTACCAAGTCAGATGTTCGACGAACTGGAAGCCGGCCTCACCGGTCTTGAAGATATAGAACAGGTACCCGGCGAGTGCCAGCGGAAGGACACTCAGCGCGAAGCCGACCGGAAGGAACAACTCCTTTCGACGCGACGGAAGTAGCGCGACCACGATCGCCGCCGCGAAGGGGAGGAGGATCAGTACGGTCAGGATGGGGAAGTCAGACTGCACCGCTACACCCCCCCTGTGCTCAGGAACCAAATCACGAAGCCGACCACGCCCGCGGCGATCGTCAGCGCGTAGTTACGTACATATCCACTCTGCAGAGGTCGCAGCGCGGCTCCGATCCGACGAACGACGTTGCCGATGCCGTTCACTGCACCGTCAATGAACTTCTGGTCCAGGACGAATGCCGACCAGGCAGAGGCGAGCTTGCCCGGGGCGACAACGAGCGTGCCGTACACGTCATCCATGTAGTAGGCGTTGCCCATGCGGCGCCACAAGGACGGGATGTTCGTCGTCCACGACTCTTCCGCCCCGTCTGGACGGGTGTAGAGACGCCACGCGATAGCCATTCCGCCCAACGCGACGACCACCGAGAGCGCTGCCAGGAGCCACAGCACCAGCCCTTCAGGTTCATGGGCCATGCTGATCCCTTCGAACGACGGTTCCAGGAAATGTTCCAGGCCGGCCCTGAACGGCGTGTTGATGAATCCTCCCACGGTGGCCAGGACGGCAAGGACCATCAGCGGGATCGTCATGACCTTGGGAGCTTCGTGCGGATGCACGCCTTCCTCCCACCTCGGTTCACCAAGGAAGGTCAACACGAACCACCGGGTCATGTAGAAGGCGGTGATTCCCGCCGTGACCAGGCCGATCGCCCACAGGACGACCCACCAGCCACCGCGGTTGAACGCCGTCCCCAGGATCTCGTCCTTCGACCAGAAGCCGGCGAACGGCGGGATACCGGAGATCGCCACCGTTGCGATCGCCATCGTGATCCCTGTGGTCTTCATCTTTGACCACAGGCCTCCCATCTTGAAGATGTTCTGCTCGTCGGACATTCCGTGGATCACGGCACCGGCACCGAGGAACAGCAACGCTTTGAAGAACGCATGTGTCATGAGGTGGAACACGCCGGCGACGTATGCGGCGGATCCGACACCAAGGAACATGTAGCCCAGCTGACTGATCGTCGAATAGGCGAGCACCCGTTTGATGTCGGTTTGTGCCATCGCGATCGTCGCGGCGAAGAACGCCGTCAGGGCGCCGATGGTCGCAACCACGATCGAAGCCGTATCGGACAACGCGTAGATCGCAGAAGTCCTGGCGATCATGAACACGCCTGCGGTAACCATCGTCGCTGCATGGATCAAGGCCGAGACCGGCGTGGGGCCCTCCATTGCGTCCGGCAGCCAGACGTACAGGGGGAGCTGCGCGGACTTGCCGACGGCGCCCACGAGGAGCAGCAGCCCAACGGCCGTGGCAACACCGGCGCCCAGCAGCTTTCCCGGATCGTCGAGCACGGTCGTGTACGAGAGCGTCCCGAACGTCGCAAAGATGACCATCAGACCGATGAGAAAGCCGAAGTCGCCGATCCGGTTGACGATGAACGCCTTCTTGCCGGCGGCGGCGGCACTCGGACGCACATACCAGAACGAGATCAGCAGATATGAGCACAAGCCGACCAGTTCCCATCCGACGAAGAGGATCGCGAAGTTGTTCGCCAGCACGAGGACGAGCATCGACGTTGCGAACAGGTTCAGATAGACGAAGAAGCGGGAGAAACGCTCGTCCCCGTGCATGTACGCGATGGCGTACACATGGATGACGGCGCCGACACCGGCCACGACGAGCACCATGAGTGCCGCGAGTGGGTCCCACAGCAGCTCGGCGGTGGCACCGAGAGCGGGAATCCAGTCGAACAGGTGCACCACGTGAGCCTCTGCCCCACCCTGGAAGAGGGGTATCGCGGCGATCAGGCCGATCAGGAACGACCCTCCGATCATGCTCGAAGCGATCCAGCCGGCGAGCGGTTCACCGATCCTGCGGCCGAAGAAGTGCAGGAACACGGTCCCGAGCGCCGGCAGCAGGATGATCAGCCAGATGTTGCGAATGAAGAACTCGGCCATCCTCATCCCCTCAGCTCATGGAGATCGTCGACGGACGCGGTCTTCCGATTTCGGAATACGGCGACGATGATCGCCAATCCGACCACGACTTCTGCGGCGGCAACGACGAGAACGAAGAACACGGCAAGTTGTCCGTTGAGATCCCGCAACTGACGGCCGGCCGCAATGAACGTCAGGTTGACGGCGTTGAGCATCAACTCGATGCACATGAACATCACGATCGCGTTTCGGCGAACCAGGAGCCCGAGCGCGCCGATCACGAACAGGGCTGCAGCGAGCGTCATGTACCAGCCCGCAGTGACGATCATGGCCGCTCCTTCTTCCGGGATGGGAAGTAGGCCAGGGCGATCGCTCCCACTGCCGCAACGATCAGCAACAGCGAAGTCGCCTCGAACGGCAGCACCCATCCACCGAACAGGCCGGCACCGATCGCTTCTGCGGTCCCGATGGGAGCCTCCCCGGGCTTGGGAATCCCGGTGACCCACGACCAGTTGTTTCCGGCGACCACCGCAATAACGACGCCGAGCAACGCCAGACCGAGCAGGAACACGAGCAGTCGCTGCGTGGGAAGCTGCTCGGTGAGGTCTTCGGAACGGTCGATGCCGATGAGCATGATGACGAACAGGAACAGCGTCATGACCGCACCGGCATAGACCATCACCTGAACGGCGGCGACGAAGTGGGCAAGGTGCACGACGTAGAGGACGGCGAGCGACAGCAGCGTGAGGATCAAGCCCATCGCAGACTTGACTGGATTCTTCGCGAACACCACCGACAGCGCACCGACCAAGGCGAGGGCGCCGAACAGGAAGAACAGAATCAGCTCGGTCATGTCTGCTCCCCCGCCCGATTGCCCCTTCTCGGGTTCGCGAGCCTTGCCGGCTCTGGGCGTCCAGGCGACGACGCCCTCGTACGCCACCCTTCCCGCCGGAGCCGTCGCCCGCATCCACCCGTCACCTTCGGCGAGCTCGTCGTAGTTGGCGAGGGGATCATCGTCGAACATGTGATTCGGTGAACCGTCCTCGTTGACGAGGAGTTCCTTCTTGGTGTAGATCGCGTCCTGACGCTCCGTCACCGACATCTCGAACAAGTGGGTCATCGTGATGGCTTCGGTCGGACACGCCTCGACGCAGAGCCCGCAGAAGATGCAACGCAACATGTTGATGTCGTAGACGAACCCGTAACGCTCCCCCGGACCGACCGGAGCGTCCGGGGAATTCTCGGAACCTCGCACGTAGATGCAATGCGCGGGACATGCGCCTGCGCACAGTTCACACCCGATGCACTTCTCGATCCCGTCGGGATAGCGGTTCAACTGGTGTCTGCCGTGGAATCGCTGCGGCTTGGTCCGGAACTCCTTCGGGTACTGCTCGGTTACGAGACCGTCCTTGAACACGGTCCTCGCTCCGATCCCGAGGGTGACCTTGAGGCCCTTGACGAACTCAGAGATCATGCCCATGGCAATCCAAACTGTCGGATTCCGACGACGATGGTGACGAACACGAGCCAGGCGAGCGCGGCGGGTATCAATCCCTTCCATCCGAGAGCCATCAGTCGGTCGTAGCGGATCCGGGGCAACGTGGCGCGAATCCACATGAACAGGAACAGGACGACGAGTGTCTTGATAAAGAAGTAGGCGATGGGAAGCAGTGCCGAGATCCACACAGGAATGCTCCCGTCGAAGGTCGGGCCGTTCCACCCGCCCAGGAAGAGGGTCGTCGTGATCGCCGACATGTTGAACATGTTGATGTACTCGGCGAGGAAGAAGAACGCGAATCGAATGCTCGAATACTCGGTATGGAATCCACCGACGAGTTCCTGCTCAGCCTCCACCATGTCGAACGGCGCCCTGTTGGTCTCGGCGACACCGGCGATGAAGAAGATCGCGAATGAGATGAACATCGGGATGATGTTCCACCTCGGAATGACCATCAGAATCGGCCAGCCGAACAGGTCGGCGAACGAGCCGGACTGTGCTGCAACGATCTTCTGGATGGAGAGACTGCCCGAATAGAACACGACCGGAACGAGTGCGAGTCCCATCGCGGCCTCGTACGAGATCGCCTGTGCGGTGGCCCGCACACTACCGAGCAACGGATATTTCGACCCGGAAGACCACCCTGCGAGCACGATCGCGTAGACGGCGACCGACGAGAACGCGAGGATGTACAGAAGGCCGATGTTCAGATCGGTTCCCTGGAGGCTGATCGTCCGCTCTACGCCGCCGAGTGTCATCGTGAACGGCCGTCCGATCGGGATCACCAAGAAGTTGAGGAAGGCGGGCACCAACGCGAGCACCGGAGCGAGGATGTAGAGGCCAAACTCGGCTTTGCGCGGAGTGATCGGTTCCTTGAAGAATAACTTCAACCCGTCGGCGAGCGTCTGCAGCATCCCCCACGGGCCGGCACGGTTCGGTCCGATCCGGTTCTGCATGTCGGCAACGACCTTGCGCTCGATCCAGACGAGCAGCAGGACGACCACCATCAAGAGACCGAAGATCACCAGGACCTTGACTGCGGCAATGGCCACATCCCACCAGTCCATCAGGCACTCACCTCCTTGCGGACCGTGACGGCGAGTTGCCCGCCGAGGGACGGCATCCCCGGTTGATTGAACGGAACGTAGACGACTCCTTCGACGAGCGAGGCGTCGAGCACCGCGGGCATCACCGCCGTGGCCGAAGGGGTCTGCACCGAGACCCTGTCTCCTGAAACGATCCCAAGCGATGCCGCGTCGAGCGGATGCAGGTGAGCAGACGCTCCCGACGCGAGGTGGTGCAGTGACGGTGACCGGCGCATCTCGGCACCGTCGTCGTACAGTGTTCTGGCGAGGTGCAGGACCAGAGGAGCGGCCACCGACTCGAGAGCATGGTCCACCGGCGCGTACTGCAAGGGCTGATCTGCATCGGCGCCGGGGATGACGACACCGTCACCGAAGGCAAGTGCACTCCACGTGACGCCGGCGTACGCGGGCGCCACCTCGGCGATCTCCGCAGCGATCGTCTTCGGACTGTCGAAACCCATCGGTGCGTCGAGCCGGCGTGCAATGTCTTCGAGGATCGACCAGTCCGGCTGCGTCTGGCCTGGGCCGACAATGACGCGGGTGACCTTCTGCACCCTTCCCTCGAGGTTGGTCGCCGTGCCTTCCTTCTCAGCGAACGCTTCCGCAGGCAGTACGACGTCGGCACGTGCCGACGAGTCCGTGAGGAACAGGTCCAGAGCGACGACGAATTCGGCCTTGTCGAGAGCTTCGGCTGCGAGAGCGCCGTCGGGGACGTCGCGCACAGGGTCGGCTCCCACCATCACCAGCGCTTTTAGATCGCCGGACGCCAGCCCCTCGAGGATCCCTCGAGCATCGCGTCCCTCGTGATCGGGGACCGCTCCGAAATCCGATTCGAAAGACGCCACCTGGTCCGTATCGTCGAGCGATACCCTCCCCGGCAGCAGCCCGGGTGCGAGTCCCATGTCAAGCGCCCCGTAGACATTCGATCGCCGGACGAGTGGCATGATCTTGGCGTCGGGCAGTGTCAGCGCGAACGCTGCGACCGACTCGGCGAGTCGCGGATCCTCGGTGAGGCCCGTCCGACCGATGATCGCGACCACAGGACCTTCGCCGAGCACGGCGCGCGCCGCGGCGTACTCTCCTTCGCCTGCAGCGAGGGCACGCAGCACTTCAGGTCCTTGGCCGGGGCGGTACGTGATCTTGTGCTTCGTCCGATCGTCGAGACCTGTTCTCCGCGGATGTACGACGACGAGTTGCGCGCCGTGTTTCTGCGCTGCCTGCCGCACCCGTAGATACAACGTGCCGGCTTCTTCTTTGAGGTCCGGTGCCCACACGAGGATGGCGTTTGCCGCATCGAGATCGGAGATCTGTGCCCTGCGAACCGGCGCAGCGAGGAGTCGCGGATCGAGTCCGTCGTCCATCTGGGCATCCACATGGTTCGACCCGACGACGGTCCGCATGAACTTGGAGAACGCGTAGGCGTCCTCGTTCGTGCCGCGTGCCCCGCCAAGGCCTGCAACCGCGGCCCCTCCCTCTGCGTCGATGATGTCTTTGAGACGTGCTGCGGTCACATCGAGGGCCTCTGTCCACGAGGCCTCACGGTAGCTGCCGTCTTCGTTTCGGATGAGCGGCACTTCGAGCCGCTCATCCGAGCCGATGAACTCGAAGCCGAACCTGCACTTGTCGCTCAACCAACCCTGGTTCGTGGCATCGTTGTCGACACCGTTGAACCGCAGAACCCTGTTCCGGCTCACGTCGATCTCGATGCGATCGCCGCCGGTGCAGTGATGGCACGTCGACTCGGCCTTCTGCAGGTCCCATGGCCGTGCCCTGAATCGGTAGGGCACCGCGGTGAGCGCGCCGACAGGGCAGATCTGAACCGTGTTGCCGGAGAAGTAGGAGGAGAACGGCTCGTTCGGGAACGTGGCGATGTGGGTGTTGTTCCCTCTGGCCGTGAACTCCAGGAGCGGATCGCCGGCAACCTCGTCTGCAAACCGCACACACCGCGAACACAGGATGCAACGTTCACGATCCAACAGCACGAGATCCGAGACCGGTATGGGCTTTTCGAAGTGGCGTTTCTCCTCGACGAAACGGCTCTCTCCTGGTCCGTACCCGAGTGTCTGATCCTGCAGCGGGCACTCGCCGCCCTTGTCGCACACCGGGCAGTCGAGGGGATGGTTGATGAGAAGGAACTCGATCACACCCTCTTGTGCCTTCTTGACCACAGGCGTGGTCGTGTGGATCACCTGTCCGTCCGAGGCAGGCAGCATGCACGATGGCGTCAGTACCTTTCCCCGTGGGGTCTCCAACTCGACCAGGCACATCCTGCACACGCCCACAGGATCGAGCCGCGGATGGTGGCAGAAGTGGGGAATGTAGATGCCGCTCTCACGCGCTGCGTCGATGACCGGTTGGCCTTTCGGGACTTCCAGCTCCCGACCGTCGACGATGACCTTCACAAGATCAGTCAACAGGGCACCCCCCGCCTTGGATGTGCGCCATCACTTCGTCCTTGAAGTAACGCATGATCGACGTGATCGGCGAGACCGAGGACGGTCCCAACGGGCAGATGGTGGTCATCTTCGGAGGCCATGCGAGGCCCGGGCTGATGTTGTCGGCGATATCCAGAAGGAGATCCGCATCAACCTCCCGGCCGGATCCCTCTTCAATGCGGCTCAGGACCTGTCTCTCCCATGTCGTTCCCTCCCGGCAAGGAGTGCACTGACCGCACGACTCGTGGGCAAAGAAGCGAAGGATTCGCTCGGCGGCACGGACCACACACGTCGTGTCGTCCATGACGATGACCGCTCCCGATCCCAGCATCGATCCGGCCTTGTCGCACACATCTTTGGTGATCTCATCATCGAGATGCTCCGACGGTACGAACCAGGGTGCGCTGGCACCGCCGGGGATCCAGGTCTTGAGCTCGTTCCCGGCTCGAATTCCTCCGGCGACGTCGAAGATGAGCTCTCGCCATGTGATGCCGTGCGGAAGTTCGTAGTTGCCGGGTCGGTTCACATGGCCGGACACCGAGAACAGGAATGTGCCCGTGTCGACGTCATGGCCGAGGGCCCGATAGGCGTCCGCGCCGTGCTCGAGGATGTAGGGCAAGTTGGAGACCGTCTCCACGTTGTTGACGATCGTCGGCATCATGTAGAGGCCCTTGGCGGCCGGGAAGTAGGGCGGCTTGATGCGGGGTTCGCCGCGCTGACCTTCGAGGCTGTTGATGAGAGCGGTCTCTTCACCGCAGATGTAGGCACCGCCTCCGAGATGGACGGTCACCTCCAGTTCGTAGTCGGTACCGAAGATCCCCTTGCCGAGGTAGCCCTTGGCATACGCCTCGGCGAGCGCACGTTGGACCCGGCGCGCCGGCAGCGGGTATTCGCCTCGGATGTAGATGAACGCCTCGTGGACCTCGTTGGCGACCGCCGTGATGATGATGCCCTCGATCATCTGATGGGGGTCCCGTTCGAGAAGTTGGCGGTCCTTGAAGGTCCCTGGCTCTGACTCATCACCGTTGACGACCACGTAGGCAGGACGAGCCGGAGCGAGGAAACTCCATTTCAGACCTGCGGAGAATCCTGCGCCACCGCGTCCGATCAGCCCCGAGGATTTCACCAGTTCGACGAGTTCGTCCCTGGTCATGCCAATCGCCTTGCGTGCTCCGGCGTAGCCGCCGGTCGCCTCGTAGGTCTCCATGGTGTGACTGTCGGATGGATGTTCGATCATCCGTCTCATCAGCACCAGCGGATAGGCGCTCATGAAGTGCCTCCCGCCGTCCCGTATGGATCGAACGCGGGGAAGGGACCGACGGCACCCTGCGGCTCGGCAATTGCCGGATCGAACGAACGTGCGCCACCGAAGCGCTCCTGGAGTTCGGCCGCCGTGACTGTTGTCGGCTTGGTCTCACGAAGCCACCGAATCATTGCCGCGACGGCTTCGGACCTGACCCCTTCGACCAGTTCGTAGTTGACCTGGACGGCCGGCGCTCCACCACAGGCTCCGATGCACTCGACGTGTTCAACGGTGACGACTCCGTCTGCGGCGGTTTCACCTGCCGGTACTCCGGCTTCCTCTTCGGCCGAAGCCATGACGTCGTCGGCGCCGTTGAGCATGCAGGCGATCGACGTGCAGACCGACACGAGATACTCGCCCTGCGGAACGAGCTTGAACATCCCGTAGAAGCTCGCAACCGACTCCACCTGCACCGGAGTCAACCCTGTCAACTCTGCGACCTGGCGCATGCCGTCTTCGGTCAGGTAACCGTCTTCGCGCATGGCGATGTACAACAGGGGCATGAGGGCGGATCGCCTCTGCGGGTACCGGTCGATGAGGGACTGGGCCCGGGCGAGGGTCTCGGCGCTCCAGCTCATGATCCGATTCCTGTCAATGCTGGCGTCGAATACCGACGCTGATAGTGACGAGAATCCGGCGTCAGGATTCCAGTCAATACCGGCGTCGAATACCGACGCTCGCATTGACAGGAAAACTGCATGTTCATCGGTCCACGTCTCCGATCACCGGGTCGAGCGACGAGATGGTCGCAACCGTGTCTGCGATGAGCGAATCGGACATGGCGATGGGCAGTACCTGGAGGTTGCAGAACGATGGCGTCCGCATGTGCATCCGCAACGGATGTGTGCCTCCGTCGGACACCAGGTATGCGCCCAGTTCGCCCCTCGGGGACTCGATCGCCACGTACGCTTCACCTTCGGGCACCTTGAACCCCGCTGTGAAGATCTTGAAGTGATGGATCAGCGCTTCCATCGATTGGTCGATGCGCGCACGAGGCGGTGGAGTCACCTTGCGGTCCTCCGTGCGGTAGTCACCCTTCGGCATCGACTCTGCGACCTGGCGCACGATGTCCAACGACTGAGTGATCTCCTGCACCCGCATGCGGTACCGGTCGTACACATCGCCGTTCTCCCCGACCGGTACCTCGAAGTCGTACTGCTCGACTCCGCTGTAGGGCTGGGATTTGCGCAGATCCCATCCGACCCCGGTGGCCCGCAGATTCGGGCCGGTCGTCCCGTACGCCAGGGCCTCCTCGGGCGTAATGATCCCGACGCCGATCGTGCGTTCCTCCCAGATCGGGTTGTGCTTGAGCAGGTCCTCATAGTCTGCAACGCCGACGAGCACCGTCTCGATGATGTCTTCGATGTCGGCTTCCCAGTCGTCCGGAAGGTCCGCAGCGACCCCGCCCGGGCGGATGTAGTTGTGGTTCATCCGCAGCCCTGTCGTCTTCTCGAAGAAAGCGAGGATGGCTTCGCGGTCGCGGAAGCCGTACAACATCATGGACAAGGCGCCGATATCCATACCGGCGGTCGCCAGGAACACCTGATGGCTGGCAATCCGGTTCAGTTCGGTCATGAGGATCCGAATTGCCTGAGCGCGCGGCGGAATCTCGACCCCCAGAAGTTGCTCGACTGCAAGCGAGAACGCAAGCTCGTTGTGTAGCGGCGACAGGTAGTCCATCCTGGTCACGTTCGTCGGGCCTTGGAGGAAGCTGAGCTGTTCGCCGGTTTTCTCCATACCGGTGTGGAGATACCCGATGATCGGTTTGCTCCGACGGATGATCTCGCCTTCCAGTTCGATCTGAAGGCGCAACACTCCGTGGGTGGAAGGGTGCTGCGGACCCATGTTGATGATCATCAGCTCGTCATCGGGAACCTCTTCCTCCACGATGAAGTCGTCATCGACTCGAATGCCCTCCTGTTCGACAAGGCGGCTTTCGGTCTCCTCGACGAACATCTTCTGGGTGCCTTCGTCGGTCGAACTCTTCACCCACTCGGGTTCTTCCGTCCCGGAGATCCAGATCTCGTGCAGCTTGTGCTCGTCGCTCATGATGCCTCCGGCGACGACTTGAACTGGACGGGCACGGACCCGACCCCATAGTCCTTCCGAAGCGGATAGCCCTCCCACTCGTCAGGGAGCAGAATCCGCGTGAGGTCGGGATGGTCCTCGAACGTCAGCCCGAACATGTCGTAGGCCTCCCGCTCATAGAAGTTGGCGCCCGGGTACACCGGTACCAGCGAATCGACGATCGTGTCGTCCTCCGGCACCTGTGTCCGCAGCCGGACACGAAGGTTGTGCTGAAGTGAAAGCAGGCAGGCGACGAGTTCGAAGCGAACAGGCCGCTTGCCGAGGTAATCCACAACAGTCTCATCGACCAGCATCTCGAACCCGGCATCTCGTGCCGCTTGCGCGACCTCGCGCCATCGGTTCTTGGGCACCATGAGTACGTCTTGACCGCTCGACAGCATCCATTCGACGTCATCGAACAGTTCGACGATCCCCCCGATGACAGGGTCCGCTGCGGCCATTTGCGTGGTCTCGTCGGCCATCAGTGAGCAATCTCTCCGGAGACGATCTTTGCCTGGAGGGTGAGGATGCCGTGCATCAGCGACTGCGGTCCCGGTGGGCATCCGGGAACGTAGATGTCGACCGGCACGATCTCGTCGACGCCCTGCACGAGGGCGTAGTTGTTGAACATGCCTCCCGACGACGCGCACGCACCCATGGAGATGACCCACTTCGGTTCAGGCATCTGGTCGTACACCTGTCGCAACACGGGTGCCATCTTCTGCGATACGCGACCGGCGACGATCATCAGGTCGGCCTGGCGGGGCGATGCACGAAATACCTCCATGCCAAAACGAGCAAGGTCGTAGTGTGGAGCACCCGTGGCCATCATCTCGATCGCACAGCATGCGAGCCCGAACGTGACCGGCCACATCGACCGAGTTTGCGCCCAATGAGCCAGTTTCTCGACCGTCGAGGTCAGGATGCCGGGCGCACCACCGGTTGCGGCCATTATGCGGCCTCTTGTTCGCGGACATAGCGGGAACGGCGCTTGACGTTCCAGTCGAGCGCTCCGCGCTTCCACACATACCCGAGCGTTTCGATGACGAACAGCGTGAAGATGCCCACCGCAGCGATGCCATACCAGCCCAGTTCATGAAACTGGACCGCCCACGCGAACAGGAAGATTATTTCGATGTCGAAGATCACGAACAGCATCGCGACGAGGTAGAACTTGACGGGGAATCGCTGAGGAGGCTCATTCTCAGGAACGATGCCGCACTCATACGGCGCCAGTTTCTCCGGTGACGGCTTCTTCGGAGCGATGAGCCAAGAGAGTCCGATACTGCCGAATCCGAAGGCCACTACCAGCACAAACATGATGGCGACTGGCAGGTAGTCGGCAAGATTCACGGACAAACCCCTCCTTCGGTCTCCGCAAGATTAGAAGTGGCGAAGGACCTGGACAAAACGTAGCGCCGTCTCCGCGGAGAAGCCGTCATATTTCTCGATCGTCACCCAACGCGAACGCCACCGCCGCCTTTGCGTGCAGGGTCGTCGTGTCGAACACCGGAACCGGGCAGTCTCCTGTACCGATCAGCATGCCGATCTCGGTGCAGCCGAGTATCAGCCCCTGGGCACCGTCCGAGATGAGTCCGTCGACGACCCTCAGATACTGGGCTCTCGAATCGTCGTTCGTCACTCCGAGACAAAGTTCGCCGAAGATCACGTCGTTGATCAGCCCTCGATCCTCCGGCCCTGGGATAGCGACGACGATCCCGTAGTTGTCCTCGAGCCACCCCCGGTAGAAGTCCTGCTCCATCGTGTACCCGGTGCCGAGCAGGCCAACCGTTCGAAGTCCGGTTGCGACGACCGCCCTGCCGGTCGCGTCTGCGATGTGAAACAGTGGGATGGAGACGGCTCCGGCAACCGCAGCAGCGACCTTGTGCATCGTGTTGGTAGCCAGGATCAACACCTCAGCACCCGCCGCCTCGGTCCGACGCGCAGCTTCCGCAAGTGCGGTTCCGGCCGCCTCCCAGTCCCCCCACTGTTGCATCTGCTCGATCCGAGCGAAATCGACGGACACGAGCACGAGGTCGGCGGAATGGAGTCCGCCGAGCCTGCGCGCCACCTCCTCATTGATGAGCCGGTAGTAGTCCTGAGTGGATTGCCAACTCATCCCCCCGATGATGCCGATGGTCTTGATGCTCGCTCCTTCGTCGCTCGCACTACCCGGTGCCTCGTACCCGGTACGTCCGCGTACGCTAGTGGCATGGACACCATCGACTACGACCCACAGACGGCGCTAATCGTCGTCGATGTACAGAACGACTTCGCAGACGCAAATGGCAGTCTCTCCGTCCCGGATGCAGCGAGCATCATCCCGGTGATCAACACCGAGATCGCCGAGGCAAGACGTGCAGGGGCGACCGTCGTCTACACGCGGGACTGGCATCCTGCATCGACGCCTCACTTCGCCAAGGACGGGGGTATCTGGCCGGTTCACTGTGTTGCCGGCACCTGGGGCGCCGAGTTCCACCCCGACCTCGTCGTCGAAGGACCGGAGATTCGCAAAGGCAGCAACGGTGAGGACGGCTACTCGGGATTCACGATGCGGGACCCGGACACAGGGACAGAGATTCCGACCGAACTCGATTCCCTACTGAGGGACCGGAACGTCGTACGACTCGTCGTCGTCGGGCTCGCAACCGACTACTGCGTCAAGTCCACCGCGTTGGACGGGTTGCGACTCGGGTACGGCGTGACCGTTCCCCGCAGAGCGGTCCGAGCAGTAGACCTGCAAGAGGGAGATGGGGAACAGGCGCTCGACGCGATCGAGATGGCAGGCGGAACCGTCCAGTGATCAGCGGCTGGATTCAAAGCGTCACCGGGCACACCGTCAGCGGACTTCGGCTGATGCCCGGCGCCACGTCGTCATCGGTGTATGCCGTCACGTTCGAAGATGCTTCTCCCGTCGTCCTCCGCCTGTTCACGAACGAGCGTTGGCTCGCGAATGAGCCGGATCTGGCCACCCATGAAGCAGCTGCGCTGGCAGAAATGGAGCAGATTGACCTGCCCACACCCCAGGTCATTGCGCTCGATGCCGATGGCTCGCAGACTGGCGTCCCTGCCGTGCTGATGACCCTGCTGCCGGGAACCGTCGATTTGCGGCCCGACAATCCCGACACGTGGCTCGCAGCGCTCGCCGAACCGTTGAACATCCTCCACGCGAGCCTGACACCCGCCTTCGCCTGGAAGTACGACCCTTGGATCGAGCGCGACCTCCAGCCGCCGGAGTGGACGGAACACCGCGATCTCTGGACGCGCGCGTTCGCACTCTTTGTCGAAGGCATGCCGCGCGCGCGGGCAAGTTTGCTGCACCGCGACTACCACCCGACGAATGTGCTCTGGACCGACGGCGCCATCAGTGGCATCGTCGACTGGGTGAACACGTGTGTCGGGCCTCCGAGCGCGGATGTCGCCCATTGTCGGCTGAACCTTGCGCTCATGTACGGGTACGAGACCGCGGAACGATTCCTCGAGTGCATCGACGATGCCTACGACCCGATCTGGGACTTGGCCCCGGCCCTCTCGGCGATCAAAGACTTCGGTGTCTACACACCGTGGACCGACTTCGGACTGCAGCATCTGTCGGAACCACTCGTCCGCGAACGGCTCGAAGGCTTCGTCGGCAAATCCCTGGCAACACAAGGCGCATGAGAGAGTCCGAGTTCACGCTCTCGGCGCGAGACGTACCATGCGCTCCAGTGCCGAGTAGGCGACCTCGCCGATGCCCCTCTCCTCGGGGTCGAGCAGGTTGGCCATCACTTTCAACACCCACTCCATCAGCGGCTTCGACCGCAGGCCGGTGTGGGTCAGTGCCCACATGACACGTGGCTTGCCGATCGCCCTGACGAACAGCCTCGCCATCCGATAGTAGAGACCGTACGTGTCCTGGAGTTCACTTGGGTAACGCTGAAGCAACGAGAGGTCATCGGCGTCCAGAGCCTCCAGAATATGGCGAGCAGCGACACGGCCCGTCTCATAGGCGTACGCGATCCCTTCACCATTCCACGCATTGATCATTCCCGCCGCGTCGCCTGCCACCAGCCAATTGGCGCCGGCCAGGGGCCCTACCGAGAGTCCCATCGTCAGTTTCCCACCCATCGGCTTGGACAGCGCGCCGTCCTCTGTGAGCTCCCAATACCGAGGCGCAACCCGAACGTACGTGTCCATCATCTTGGACGTGTTGACGTGTTTCCAACGGGAGAACGTCGACAGTAGGCCAACTCCGACGTTCACGGTCCCGTCACCGAGGGGGAACACCCACCCGTAGCCGGGCATCTGCGCACCGGTCTCATCCCGGATGTCGAGCTGGCTCTCCATGAACCCGTCGTCGGAACGCGGACTCGAGTAATAGCCTCGAAGAGCCATCCCCATCGGATAGTCCCTGCGGCGCGACGTACCCAGCGCTCGTCCAAAGCGAGACAGCGACCCGTCTGCGACCACGACGGCTTTCGGATGGAGCACTTCGACCCCCGAGTCCGAGGGGAAGGAGACACCGCTGAGCCGCCCTTGATCGAAGATCGGAGTCGCTTCCCTCCGTTCGAGCACGGTTGCGCCCTGTGCTCTCACGAGTTCGGCAACTTGCGCGTCGAGGTCGAACCGACGAATCACGCCTCCCCACTTGGGGAAGATCGGATGGTCCGGCCACTCCATTTCGAGCCTTAGGTCATTGCCCGCGTACGACCGCAGCCCTGACACTCGGTGGAACTGGGGTACCGAGAAATCGAAGCCCATCTCCTGGAGCTGGAACACCGATCGCGGTGTGAGTCCGTCCCCGCAGGTCTTCTCCCGCGGGTATGCCTTCTTCTCGAGGAGCGTCACCGATCTGCCGGCTCGGGCCAGCCAGTAGGCGGCAGCAGAGCCTGCAGGACCTCCGCCCACGACGACGACATCGGGATGTTGCATCATTCGACCGACCAGCCTACCGGGGCTGAGCGCTCAGAAGTCAGGGAACGATCGGGAGACCCGCCTGTCCCCAGGCCGCAATCCCCCCACCGATGTCCTCCACTTGAGTGAAGCCGAGTTCGCGCATGATTGTCAACGCCTGGCCGCTCCTGTTCCCGGATCGACAGTAGATAACGTAGTGATCGTTCTTGTCCAACTGGGACAGCTTGTCGCGGAAGTCCGGTGCCGAGAAGTCGATGTTGCGGGCCCCTGCGAGTTTGCCCGCCCTGTATTCCTCCGGTGTCCGAACGTCGAGCAAGACGAAATCGGCGTCACCGAGATCAGCCTGAATCTCCTGGTGCGCCTCCGCCGGGGTGATCGTCTTGATCTCCTGGGTGAGGGTCGCTGTGCCGCCGCATGCTCCGGCCAAGAGCCCGAAGATGACTGTCATGATGAGTAGCTTGCGCATGGTGTCCTCCAAAAGCGGGATGATACCCCCCAGGGGTAATAACTCTGCCCTGATGGCCCCCTCCTGCTGCATCGGTGCCAACTGTTGTGGTCCGCCGATTTCGACCGATCGCCACGCGGGAATATCGTTGCCTTGGTGTCGAACCTTCCACAGCCAACCATCCATCGTCTTCCCCGCTATCTGTTCTGGCTCGAACAGCTGCGGTCGAGGATGGAGACCATCTCATCCTCGGAGCTGGCTCGATTGGCCGACGAGACCGCGGCCACCGTCCGGCGGGACCTCTCATGCCTCGGCTCTCACGGTATACGAGGCGTTGGATACGACATCGAACGCCTCGCAACCGAGATTCGCAACCAGCTCGGCCTCTCCCGGTCCTGGGATGTTGTGATCGTCGGCGCTGGGCACCTCGGTACGGCGCTTGCGCACTACGAGGGGTTTGAAGGGGAAGGACTTCGAGTGATCGGAATCTACGACTCCGCTCCGGCCAAAATCGGCACCCGTGTCGAAGCGTTGACGGTCAAACATCCCGATCAGATGGCAGAAGACCTCGCCGAGTCGGACAGGGCTTTCGGCATCATCACCGTCCCGCCGGATGCAGCGCAGGACGCCGCCGATCTCTTGATCGATGCCGGAGTCACCGGGATCCTGTCGTTTGCGCCGACGCTGCTGACGATCCCTCGCCATGTGTTCGTACGGCACGTGGACCTCGCCACCGAACTCCACGTGCTCGGCTACTACGCGGCCGCACGTCGACATTCGGCCTGAGCCGGTCAGCGTTTCGAGCGCTCGCTCACAATCGCCACTACGCCTGCAAGGGCCAATCCTGCGACGACCAGCAGGGAGATCACGATGATGTCGATTCCGCTCATCAGCCGGCAATCCACGGGTAACCGAATCCGGAAGTTCTCGCGATGAACCCGAGGATCGTCAAGACGACCAGAGCGAGCACGAAGATCCCGAACACCAAGAGCCCGACTCTTCGGTCTTCACGGTTCGTCGTACGATCGATGAACGGTACGGCGAGCAACCCGACGAGGATGAGCAACGGGATGTAGAAGCCCGCCACTTGTGGATGCAGCCATGCCAGCAGCTGCTCCATCCACAACAGATACCACGGGGCCTTGGATGGGTCGACCACGCCGCTCGCGGGTTCGAACAGGGGTGCCGGCGCGGCAAGAGCCAGCAACACGAGAAACGCCGCCGAGATGATGGCCGTGAGGAACTCGATCTTGAAGAGAGCAGGCCAAGGGTCGACTTCGTCTGACTGGATGTCTTCGACTGCGACAGGAGCGGCAACCGGAGTCGCTTCCGGCGCCGGTACAGACACCTCCGCCTCCGGTGCAACGGCAGCAGGGGCAGGAGCCGCAGAAGCAGACGCAGCAGGGGCAGGAGCAGCCGCAGGGGCCAAACCACCCAACATCTCGGCCAACACCTGCTCCAACGGAACACCAAGCGCCTTCGCCTTCGCCTCGGCAGAACGACGCAA
>JAACED010000026.1 GCA_011682695.1 Gammaproteobacteria bacterium | reverse complement strand
GTCAGTCGTCAGTCGTCAGTCGTCAGTCGTCAGTCGTCAGTCGTCAGTCGTCAGTCGTCAGTCGTCAGAGCGTTCCCAACAAGAGCACACGACGTCAACCACCGATAACTGAAAACCGGCTACTTGACCATCGCCAGGAGCTTTCGGTCGAGATCGTGCGTCAGTCGCTCAGCCGCTCCCTCGATGGGAACCCATTCAACTGCGTCGATCTCGGCATTGGGCTCGTGAGCGGCCACGTCACCCCCGACCACCTCCATGAGCCAGTAGCGAACCACTTTCTGGCGGCCACCGGCGTCGACATACTGGACGTCCGATAGCCACCGGCCAAGCCTGCACGTCAGGCCTGTCTCTTCCTCCACCTCCCGCAACGCTGCGTCACGGAAACTCTCAGAACCGTCGAGCTTGCCCTTCGGAAAGCTCCAGTCGTCATACTTCGGACGGTGGACCAGAACAACCGATTGCTTCTCGAGGATCATTCCTCCCGCCGCGCGAATCACATCCACTTCCTCAGCTCCTTGCGGTTCAGGGCGGCGAATGCCGGCTCCCAATCGGCCTCTGCCTGTCTTTGCCGAGCGAGTTCCAGTCCGGCGAGTTGTCCCAGTGCAGCGGCGTGCCGAGGAGCGAGCCGGCGAGCAGTGGAGATGAGAATCCGGTGCCCGACAACGGCATCGTGGTGATCCCCGAGCACATCCTGAACGACTGCCGCCGCGGCTGCGAATCGATCCGCTTTGCGTCCGACTGCCGGTGCCACGAGCTCGGCTCCATAGCGGACGCTCTTCGTCAGAACACGAATTCGATGCAGCGCAGCGCTGTCCTTCGGCCCTGGCTCCCTCACCGCGGATTCGACACGTTTCCAGCGTCTCCGGACCAGAGGAGGCAGCACCTTCCTGCCCCGGCGATCGGAACCAGCCTTCAGAGGCGGCGAGCACGCCCACGCGGTCAGCCTCACGGCAAGCTCATCGAACGTCTCCAAATACACATGCAGCCGAACGAGACTCTTTTCGCGACGACGGCCGAAAGCGCCGAGTAGTGCCTCGACGACCGGCTTGTCGGTTTCATCGAGTACTGCCACGTTGCCGGAGACCCGACTCATGAAGACATCACGGTCGCGGACTTCTCCGAGCAACGCTGCGAGTGGCTTCAGGTCTCGTCGCAGCGTTGAAGCGCCCCCTTTCAAGAGCGGGCTGAACGTTCGGAGATCGGAACGAAGACGCCGTGTTGCCACACGCGCCTGGTGGATCGATTTGGGATCGCTTTCTGACAGATTCGTGAAGAGCCGTGCAACGGAACGTGCGAGACTGCGCGTCACAAGCGCGCCGGCAGACGGATCATCCTCCAGATCGCGAACCTGGATCTCCGGAAGTGTGTAGCCGGCGTCCATTACCTCCCACCTCGCTACCCGACGGACAAGCCATGGAAGAGGAACTCTTCCATCGATGCCGTTACCTCTTGCAGTCGGTCGCCCGGATTGGGTCGAACGATCAACGCCCTTGCAGCAGACATGATCAGATCCTGCAGGAAACGCCCGGCCAGATCGATCGGAATGGCTCGAAGCTCACCTGCCGCGACTCCTTCTCCGTAGATGCGGGCCAATGCCTCGGTAAACTCGGCGTGGGCGCCGCGTACTCGACGTTGAGCTTTGCGCGAGAGCTTCGGGATGTCCCGGTGAAGGATCAGTCCAAGCGTCGGATCAGTCCCGACAAACTCGACCATTCCCCTGGCCAGTTCGGCGATCTGACCGGCATACGGAGCCGTGGCATCCACCGACTGGACGAGACGGTGCAACAGCTTGGGGAGCTCCAGTTCGACCAAGGAGACGACGAGGTCCTCCTTGTCGGTGAAGTACTCGTACAGCGTGGTCCTCCCAATGCCCACCTTGGCGGCGATGTCGGCGAGTGATGTGTTTTGGTAGCCGAGATCGTGGAAGAGGATCTGTGCAGCCTCAAGAATCTGTGTTCGCGTCAGTTCCTTGTGTTCGGCGATGTTGCCGGCCCGGATTCGCGGCATTGCAGAGCCCTCCTCGACTGATCCACACCATCCTATCGGCCTACAAAGGATGTTCCTGAACGGCGAGAGTATCCGGGGGGCGATCTCGATGTACCATCTGCGCATGACTGCAACGATCGTTCTCGGTGCCCAGTGGGGCGACGAAGGCAAGGGAAAAGTCACCGACTACTTCTCGGAAGACGCCGACTATGTCGTGCGGTATCAGGGAGGAAACAACGCCGGCCACACCGTCGTCATAGGCGAGGAGCGTTTCGCTCTCTCCCTCGTTCCCTCAGGCGTCATGAACCCGGAGTGCACACCGATCATCGCCTCCGGGTGTGTGATAGACCCAGGTGTACTGCTCGGCGAGATCGACATGCTGGCGTCTCGAGGAGTCGACCCTTCGCTCCTCCGTCTCTCCTCGAATGCCCATGTCATCATGCCCTACCACCGCAAGTTGGATGCAGTCAAGGAGCGCTATCTCGGTCGGCAGAAGATCGGTACGACCAAGAAGGGCATCGGACCCGCCTACACCGACAAGTACGCACGCCAGGGCATCAGAGTCCAGGACCTCTTCGACGAGAAGATCTTTCGCGACAAACTCGACATTGCGCTGGAAGAGAAGAACAAGATCCTAACGCGGGTCTATAACCAACTCCCCCTCGACGGGCATCAGATCGCAGAGGAGTACCACGAGTATGCGGAGCGCCTCCGGCCGTACGTGACGGACACGTCTCTGCTCATCTGGTCGGCTCTGCAAGACGGCAAGAAAGTGCTCTTCGAAGGTGCCCAGGGCACGCTTCTCGACATCGACCACGGAACGTATCCGTTCGTGACCTCCTCGAATCCGTCGGCGGGAGGCGCTCTGACGGGTTCAGGGATCGGGCCGAAAGCTATCGACCGCGTGGTCGGCGTTGCGAAGGCATATATCTCCCGGGTCGGAACCGGGCCCTTCCCAACCGAGCTCGATGACGAGGTCGGCGAAACGATGGTCCGGGTGGGAGGCGAGTACGGAACCGTGACCGGGCGACGACGCAGGTGTGGCTGGCTGGATCTCGTGGCGCTGCGATATTCGGTCAGAGTCAACTCACTCACCGACCTGTTCATCACGAAACTGGACATCCTCTCGGAGTTCGACACGCTCAAGATCGCCACTGCCTATAGCTCGCTCGGAGAGCGCTACACCGAACTGCCCCGCCAGCAGCGGGTGCTCTACAACTGCACTCCCGTCTATGCGGAGTTGCCGGGCTGGCACAGCGACATCTCAACGGTGCGCCGCTTCGACGACCTGCCGAAGGAAGCCCGCTCCTATCTCGAGTTCATCGAAGAGGACACCGACGTTCCCGTCCGATGGATCTCGGTCGGCCCGGAGCGCACGCAGGTAATCCCTGTGGAGTAGGAGTCTGCTGAGTGATGCCGTTGCGTAGATCGGCGGCTGTGCGCGTCGCTCGCAAGGCCGCACAACGAAGGCGCACCCTCCCGGGTGCGTCAAGGCGGAGAACGCCGCGAGGGGCGATGCATAGCCGCCTAGATGCGTGCCATGCATTACTCGGCGGGGGGGAGTACGGGGAAGCCGGGAGGGGGATTTCTGCTGCTGGCCTAGGACCCCCTCCGCCGCTGGCGCGGCACCTCCCCCAACACTCGTCAGGGCCCTCGCTGGGGGAGGAAACAGCCGGGAGGGAGTACGGCGAAGCTCAGGCACCGAGCAGCATTCGGACCGCCAGCAGCAGGATCACGACGGCGCCCAACAACCCCGTGACGATGCGAGTGCGATCGGACATACGATGCCCGAGAGCCGCGCCCCCGACGGCGAGAGCGGTCTGCCACGAGAGCGACGCGAGGAACGCTCCGGTGACGAACAGTACGGCTCCCGTCGCCGTCGAGGCCACACCTCCGGCAGATCCAAGTATCAGGGCGGCGAAGTAGGTGAGCGTGACGGGGTTCATCAACGTGATCGACAGGAAGCCTGCCAGTGCGCGTAGATGGGACGACTCCGCTCGCTTGCTCTCGGTGTCCGGCCAGAACGTTTTCATCGCTGCAACGACGGCGACAACCAGCAGCACCAGTCCTCCGGCGACCCGTAGTGGACTCTCGTATGGCATCAGCAAGCCGGCAGCGGTAACTCCGGCGACTGCAGCAATGCCCGCGTAGATGAGATCGGCCAGTGCCGCACCAAGACCTGCAAAGAAGGCGCGGGGAAAACCATCGCGAGTGCCGAGTCCGATGATCAGCACTGCAATCGGGCCGACCGGAATCGCAATTCCATATCCCGCGATGACTCCTTCGAGGAACGCGCTCACTGCTCCTGCTTTCGGAGGAGGCTCGACAAGTCCCCCTTCTGGTGGATCTCGAGATCTCCCAGTCCGAGCCATCGGGCCATCGACCGGAGCTCCGCACCCATCGCTCGAGCAATCCTCGTGGGATCGTGACCGTCCTCCACATGGGAACTCTGCACCATCAGAACACTCCTCTTTCGATCGGCCTTGAGATCGACACGACCAACGAACTCCCCGTCGAGCAGAAACGGCAGCACGTAGTACCCGAACTGTCGTTTCTCCACAGGCACGTAGATCTCGATCCTGTAGCGGAACCCGAATAGCCGCTCCATACGGGGCCTGAACCAGATGAGCGGATCGAACGGGCCCACGAGTGCGGCACCTTCGATGCGCCGCGGCAGGACCGCGTCCGGATGCAGATACGCCTTTCCGGACCATCCGTTCACCTCTGCGAGCTGCAGCCGGCCGGATCCCACGAGGTCATCGAGAAGAGGCCTTGCCGTCGATATCCGCATCCGGTAGTAGTCGGTCAGGTCGGCTGCGGTACCTATCCCGTGAGCTTTGGCAGCGCGCAGAAGTAGCTCCTCTCGTGCGTCCTCCACCGCCGGCGCCGGACGGGCAAGCGCTTGTGGGTGAATTCGCTCGGGCAAGTCGTACAACCGGGCGAAGTTGGGCCGCCCGGCAACGGTGAGCCTGCCCCGAGAGAAAAGCCATTCGAGGGCAAGTTTCTCTGCTCGCCATCCCCACCACGCGTCGGCTCTCCGCTCTTCTGCGTCGAGGTCCGACACGGTCAGCGGACCTCTGGTCCGGACTTCGTTCAGGATGTGCTCGATGAAGTCGGGATGTTCCCGGCCGAGCCTCTCAATCGACTCCCAGTGGGTGTCGCCGTTCATACGGTGTGCGAACAGCGGCCGGGTGTCGATGGGGAGAAGGGAGGCTTCGTGTCCCCAGTATTCGAACAGTTCGCCACTGTTCCACAGCCATCGGTCGAGCATGACCCGGTCATACGAGCCGAGCCGGGAGAAGAACGGTATGTAGTGAGCCCTCGCAAGCACGTTCACCGAATCCAACTGCACGACTCCGACACGACGCACCACTCTGCGAAAGTGCCGCACGTCGACTCGGCCGGCAGGCGCCGGATCGGTGAAACCTTGTGCATGCAGTGCAATCCTGCGTGCCTGGGCGTTGGTCAGTGTTCGGATGGCTCCCTCCCGGCGTTACGACACTAGACGGCCCGCTCATGAGTTCGCCAAGAAGTCCCACCTCCTCACGCCAGAAGGGATGGCGACCTGCGAAGATATGTCCATGATCGTCCGGTACTCCCTCCCTGAAATGGCGAAGCTCTGGTCTGAGTCACACAAACTCTCCATGTGGACGGAAGTCGAAGCACTCGTCGTCGAGGCATGGGAACAGGTCGGTGTCGCACCGGAGGGAGCCGGACAGATCGTCCGTTCCGCACCGGCCGTCGATCCCACAGCCTGGAAGGAACGAGAGCGGATCACGCACCACGACGTCGCAGCATTCGTCGACCTGCTGATATCGTCGTCGGGGCCTACCGGTTCGTGGATCCATTACGGCCTCACCTCGTCCGACGTACTCGACACCGCACAGGCCACCGTGCTGCGCGATGCAGCGGATCTCCTGATCGAGAAGATCGCTGCCCTTTTCGACGTCGTCAAGCGTCGAGCATTCGAACATCGCGACGCGGTCATGGTGGGTCGAACACACGGCATGTGGGCCGAGCCCACGACATTCGGCTTGAAGCTCGCCACATGGGCCTTCGAACTCGAGCGGGACCATGCCCGAATGCGACATGCCCGTGAGTCCGTTGCCGTCGGCAAGATCAGCGGAGCGGTCGGCACGTACGCCCAGGCGCCACCCGCCATCGAAGCGTACGTGTGTAAGAGGCTCGGCCTCGGCATCGAACCGGCGTCTTCACAGACAACCCACCGGGACCGCCACGCAGAACTGATTCAGACGATTGCACTTACCGGATCGTCGATCGAACGCTTCGCCACCGAGATCCGCCACCTTCAACGCAGCGAACTCGGTGAAGTCCAAGAGCCCTTCCAGCCCGGTCAGAAGGGTTCGTCGGCGATGCCGCACAAGCGCAACCCGATTCTGTCCGAACGCATGGTGGGCCTTGCCCGCGTGTTGCGCGGCTATGCGGTAACTGCCCTCGAGAACGTCTCGTTGTGGCACGAACGAGACATCAGCCATTCTTCCGCCGAACGGGTGATCCTTCCGGACGCGTGCACAACCCTCGACTACATGTTGGCCACATTCACGAGAGTCATCGATGGGCTGGTCGTAAAGCCGGAACGCATGCAGGCGAACCTCGACGCCACCCACGGTCTCGTGTTCAGTCAGTCTGTGCTCCTCGCTCTCGTCGACGCCGGCCTCACCCGCGACGAGGCCTATCGAATCGTTCAGCGTGACGCAGCCCAGGCCTGGGATGAGGGCCGAGAACTGCGCGATCTCCTCATGGCGAATCCCGACGTGCCGCTCGACGATGACGGCATTGCCGCGTGTTTCGACCCGGAGCGGCATCTCCGCAACGCGGGTGTCGTCTTCGAACGTCTCTCTGAGCTGGTTCTGTAGCGGTCTGGATCCAGATGAGCGACGTATCACACGCGTCGTGAATCAGAACGCCGGGAACTCGTCGCCGGGCGTTGGGACTCGAGCTCCTCTGTGGCTAAGTCATATTCCAGGCTTCCGAGTGGCCCCTCGCCACTTCACCGCACTCTCCCTACGGCCAGAGTCGTGCCGCTCCTCGCACACCGCTCGAGTCGCCGTGCAACGCCTTCACGAGTCGGGTATCGACCCGGTCGCTGAACACGTGCCGGTCCCAGATCTGTGGAATCCGTTCATACAGAACATCGACGTTGGACATGCCTCCACCCAACACGATCACGGTCGGATCGACAATGTTGATCACAACGGCGAGCGCTCTCGCAAGCCTGTCGACATACCGATCCACCACCGCGATCGCTCTGTCTTCTCCCGTCTCGATCCGCTGAACAATTTCCCGACTCGACAGCTCCCGCCCACCGGAGTAGTCACGCTCCATCGCCGGCCCTGAAAGGTACGTCTCTACGCAGCCGTGCAGCCCGCAGTAGCAGGCGGGGCCGGGCACTTCATCCGGTCGGGGCCACGGCAGGGAGTTGTGCCCCCATTCGCCGGCGATACCGTTCGGACCGGACAGCAGTGCGCCATGGAACACGATGCCCCCACCTACTCCCGTGCCGAGGATCGCCCCGAACACCACGTCTGCCGAGGCCGCCGCCCCATCGGTCGCCTCGGACAGGGTGAAACAGTCGGCGTCGTTGGCGAGACGGACCGGCCGGCCGAGAGCCGTCGAGAGATCTTCGTCGAGCGGGCTCCCGTTGAGTACGACGGAGTTGGCGTTCTTGACCAGCCCGGTGGCGGGCGAGATCGCACCTGGGTGCCCGATCCCCACGGTCCCCCGAGATCCGGTTGCTTCTTCGAGCGATCGGACCAGATTCGCCACGGCTCTCACGGTCGCCTCGTAGTCCCCGACGGGGGTCGCGATCCTCCGCCGAACGAGCTCGCGGTCTGTGTCATCGAGGACGATTCCCTCGATCTTGGTCCCACCCATGTCGATCCCGATTCGCACATTCACCCTTTCTCGTCAATGCAAGCGTCGCATACCGACGCCAACATTGACCAGACCTTCAGTCTCCTCAATGCTGGCGTGAAATAGTGCTGCCAGCATTGACGAGAACGGGAGCTACTTCATCGGATCGAGGTCCTGGTAGTCGCCGGTACGAAGATGACAGGCGACGAGATGCTCGGGATCACCGCCGATCGGCAACAGGACCGGATCGATCTCGTCACAGATCCCGGTCTGCGCGATCGGGCACCGGGGATGAAAGTTGCAGCCGGGAGGCGGGTTGATCGGGTTGGGGATCTCGCCGGCCGGCAGCGGCTCTGTACGGCGATGCTCCGGGTCTGGAACGGGAACCGCATCGAGCAGCGCCCGCGTGTAGGGATGCTGCGCGTTCGTGTAGACGTCTTCGAGCGGACCGATCTCGACGATCTTGCCGAGGTACATGATGGCGATTCGGTTACACACATACTTCGCAGTGGCGAGGTCATGACTGATGAACAGGTAGGTGAGGTCGAACTCCTCTTTCAGCTCCATCATCAGGTCGAGCAGCAGTGCTCTCACGCTCACGTCCGCCATCGCGATCGGTTCGTCGGCCACGATGAGATCGGGTGCTGTGATCATTCCCCTCGCGAACACGATCCGCTGCCGTTGCCCACCGCTGATCTGGTGCGGATACTTCGAGTAGAAGAACTCAGGGGGAACCATTCCCACCTGGTCGAGCATCCGAAGGACGAGCGCGTGGCGCTCTTCCACACTCAGGTGGGGCATATGGATCTTCGCAGGATGCTCGATGGCCTCACCGATCGTCATACGGGGGTTCAATGACGCCAGCGGATCCTGGAAAACGACCTGCATGCGGTGCCGAAGCTGCCGCATCTCCTCACGTGACAGTGACCCCAACTCGACGCCATCGAACACGACCTCCCCGTCGGTCGGCTCGAGCAGTCGCAGCACCAACCTGCCGACGGTGGACTTTCCCGAGCCGGACTCGCCGGCGAGGCCGAACACCTCTCCCTTGCGGATCTCGAACGTGACTCCATCCACGGCGCGCACATACTGACGGGGAGCACCGGTCAACCCCGCAACAAACCCCTGCGCAACGGGGAACCACTTCTTGAGGTCGACGACCTCGACGAGATTCTCAGCCACGCACGGCCCCCTGTTCTTCGGTGGCCTCGTCATAGAGCCAGCATGCGGTTGCCTGTCCCGGGACCACCTCGTGGAACATCGGCACCTCGACCGCGCAGATATCCATTGCCCTCGGACAGCGAGGATGGAACGGGCACCCTGACGGGGGATGGAGCAGGTTCGGCGGAGAACCCTCCATCTTGTAGAGGTCGTGTTCGGCCAGATTGATGTTCGGCACAGACTGGAGCAGACCGTCGGTGTACGGATGCTTCGGATTCTCGAACACCCCGTACACGTCACCGATCTCCGCCATCCGGCCTGCATACATGACGGCCACACGGTCGGCGACTTCGGCGACGACGCCGATGTTGTGCGTGATCAGCAGGATCGTCAGGTCAAACTCCTCTCGAAGCTCCCGCAGCAGGTCCAGGAACTTTGCTTCGACGATGACATCGAGAGAGGTTGTCGGCTCGTCGGCGATCACCAGCTTCGCTCGCAAAGCGAGCGCCAGTGAGATCATGACCCGCTGTCGCATTCCTCCTGAGAGCTGGTGGGGGTAGTCGGTGAGACGCTCCCGCCTGATCCCGAGCTTCTCGACCAGTTCCTCGGCTCTCGCTCTCGCTGCAAGCTCTGAGACCTTCCGCTCATGGGTTCGAATGGTCTCGGTGAGATGCTCGATCACCCTCTGGACCGGGTTCAGCGACGTCATGGGGTCCTGGAACACCATGCCGATATCGGCACCGCGGACCGACTGCATCTGCTTTTCGGACAGCGTCATGAGATCAACGCCGTCGAACCACAGCTCCCCGCCGTCGATCTGACCCGGAGGTCGGATCATCCGCATGATCGCCTTGCCCAACGTGGACTTGCCACAGCCGGACTCTCCGACGAGACCGAGGATCTCACCTCTGCGGATATCAAACGAGACCTGGTCGACAGCGTGCACGTTACCGGAGCGGGTCGCGTACTCCACTGTGAGATCACGTATCGAGTAGAGGATGTCTCCCATCATCGATCCCTCAGTTTCGGGTTGAAGATCTCCATGAGCCCCTCACCCATCATGGTGAAGGCAAGTACCACGGACATCACGGCAAGACCGGGGAAGGTGATCATCCACCATGCGTTTTGGATGTTCTCCTGGCCGCGGGCCAGGTCGATGCCCCAGTCCGGCGTGTCCGGAGGAAGGCCAAGACCGAGGAAGCTCAGACCGGCACCGGTGAGAATGGCGTCGGCGACGTTGACCGAGAAGATGATCGCCACCGATGGAATGACGTTCGGGAAGACATAGTTGCGCAAGATCGAACCGCGTGTGGCGCCGATGCTGCGGGCAGCCTCCACATACATCTCTTCTTTCACCGACAGTGTCTGCCCGCGAACGATCCGGTAGTAGGTCGGAACGTACACGACGCCGATGGCAACAATTACGTTGATGATCGAAGGACCGAGCACCGCCGTGATCGCGATGGCGAGGATCAGCCCCGGGAACGCATAGAGACTGTCCATGATCACGCTCATCGTGCGGTCCAACCATCCGCCCGCAAACCCCGCGATCAGCCCAAGCGGGAGCCCGATGACCAGCGACATGAGTGCTGCCGCGAATCCGATCAGAAAGGCAACCCGTGTCCCCCAGATGAGCCGGCTGAGAACGTCCTGGCCGAGCTGGTTCGTGCCAAGAGGGAAGCTGCCACTTGTCGAGATCCCTTCTCCGGCCACCGGTCCGTCTATGGCCAGTCCCGGATACTGGTCGATGATCGCCGATGCAGCCTTCGACGAAAGCACCGCGAAACCGATCTCGCCGCCGGCTAATGCTGCGAGCGTTTCGTCCACGGTCTCGTAGCGCTTCACCCGAAGCCGGATCGTTTCGTCGCTCCCCTGCGCCTTCATCTCGTCGGTGAGTCGGGCGGCTTCATCACGGACCGTCTGGCTCGAAGGTGTGCCCTTGACGACCCCGACGGAAACTCTGCCGACACCGAGGAGGTCGGTGAGCGCGTCGATGCCCGAATCCACAGGCACGACGAGTGCCTCGACGTCGGGCGCCTCACCTGGTGCAAGGAGCCGGGGCCCAACTTGCTCCCGAGGATCATGGGCTGCGAACAGCCCTGGGACAATCGCCATGATGAGGAAAAACACGACGAGAACCATGCTGATCGCGACGAACCACCAGTCGGCCTTGTACCAGCGACGCGCCTGGAGTGCCCTGCGAACCCAGCCGACCTTGGCGAGATCCTGCTCCCACTGGGGCACTTCTTCGCGGGCATTCAGGTCCGCCATCAGTACCGCACCCTTGGGTCAAGCAGCGAGTAGACGATATCCACTGCGAGGCTGATGAGCGCGACGAAGATGGCGAACATCGTGATCACACTCTGGACGGCCGTGTAGTCGCGAACCGAGATTCTCTCCACGAGATACCGCCCCATTCCCGGCCACGAGAACACCGTCTCGGTCAGTACCGCACCCGCCAGCAAGATGGCCACCTGCAGTCCGATCAGCGTGATCACCGGGATCATCGCGTTCTTCAGCGCGTGCCGGTAGACGACGACCCGCTCTTTGATGCCTCGAGCACGGGCTGCGGTGATGTAGTCCTGCTGCAACGTCTCGATGACGTTGATGCGCGTGAGCCGAAGGAAGACCCCGGAAAGGATCAATCCGAGCGTGGTCACCGGGAGTATGAGGTGATGCACCACACTCCGGAACGCGGCCCAATTCCCCGTCAGGAGCGTGTCGATCAGGAGAATATTGGTAGTTCGGTGGACAGTCGTCCCCACAACGGCATCGATGCGCCCCGCGACCGGCACCCAGCCCAAATGGACGGCGAACAGCAACTGGAGCAGCAGGCCCAGCCAGAAGATCGGCATCGAGTACACGATGACGCTGTACAGGCGCAGCGAGTAGTCGGCCGTCCGTCTTCGACGTGACGCCGCGAAGGTCCCCGGAACGATGCCGATGAGCAATGCCATCAACGCGGCAGGGACGATCAGCTCCAAGGTTGCGGGAAATCGCTCGCCCATTTCGTCGACGATGCGCCGTCGGCCCCCGACGAGTGACCGTCCGAAGTCGAACGTGACGACTTCTCCCAGAAACCTTCCGTATTGCACGATCATCGGATCTTCCAGACCGAGCTCCGTCCTCAGCCGCTCCTTGAGCTCGGGACTGCCTTTCGGTCCAAGGCTGGACGTCACCGGATCCCCCGGAATCGCCCGCAAGACGAGGAACACGAGCGACGCGAGGATGAAGACCATCGGGATCGTCAGCAGCACGCGCGTGATCACATACCGGCGCAGCCCGGCGCTGCCCCGCACGAAAACGTAGAGGAGCGCGATACCGGCGGGGACGCCGATCATAAGGAAAAGTATCGCTAGCGGATGCACAAGGAGCGTCAGATTACTCGACGATTTCCCCCGTTGCGCCGCGGCCGAACTCAGACAGCCTTCCGATACCCGGATCGGCCACCTCTGTGCCGGCCAACAACGAACAGGGGCGGGCCCGAAGGCCCGCCCCTACTTCACCTTCAAAGGTGTCTAACTAGCCGGAGATGTTCAGCAGGTCGTAGTGCAGGTCGAACGAGGGTCCGATGTTCAACGACTCGGGGTTCGCGTCAGTGGGAGAACCAGAGATGTTGTCCCAATAGATCACGTGCTCCGCTTCGAACCACATCGGAATCGTCACGACCAGATCTGCATACACATCCTGTGCCTGACCGTAGAGCTCGGCGCGCTTGGCCTGATCCGTGCTGGTCGCAGCCTGGTTCAGCAAGTCGACGAGGTTCGTGGCCTCATCACTCAGCGCCGCACCCGTATCGGGATCGGTCACCATCGTGCCGAGTCCACCATTGAGCACGAACGGCTCGAGGTAGTTACTCGGATCCGGGTAGTCGAAGAACCAACCCAGCAACGAGACGGTGTAGTCGGCTCCGCCGATCACGGCGCCCACATACGTGCTCCACTCCTGGGAGTTCAACGTGACGTTGATCATGCCGGTCGATTCGAACTGCTCCTTCAGAACCTGCATCGTGTCGCTCACCGTACCGCCGTAGTGCTGCGGCGGGAAGCTCAACTGCAGTTCCAGCTTGTTCGACTCGCTGTAACCGGCGGCCGTCAACTCTTCCTTTGCCTTGTCGAGATTCGGCGATCCGTACATCGTGTCGAACGCCTCCGTTGCACCGAGGAACCCTGGCGGGTCCATCGAGTACAGCGGCTCCCACGTCCCACCGGACACCCGGTCAACGATGTCGTCACGGTCGATCGCATATGCCAGCGCCTTACGCACGTGGCTGTCGTCGGTCGGTGACAGAGCGTGGTTGATGATCAGGTAACGGATGGAACCACCAGGCACGGTGGCGACCGTCAGGCCGTCCACACTCTTGAGCTGCTCGAGCAAATCGGGTTGCGCAATCGTGCGCCACGCGATATCGATCTCGTGGTTCTGCAACGCCAGCGCCATGGTCTGGGCGTCCGAGTAGTCCTTGATGATGATCCGGTCCACCTTCGGCTTGTCACCGAAGTAGAACTCATTTGGTTCCAGGACCATCTGCTCACCGATCGTGTAGTCGGTAACCGTCCACGGGCCCACGCCATAGAACGGCGGGTCCGGGAACTCGACAAGAGCGTCCTCGGGGAACTGGTTCGGATCCATCGGGATGTACGGCGCACCCGCAACGATCTGCGGGAAGTAGCCGAACGCGTCCTTCAGATGAAAGACCACGGTCAGATCGTCCGGCGCCTCCACCGTATCGATGTACGGCGTACCGAGCGCCCCGCCGACACCGCCCGACCCGTCGAGGGTCATCATCCGGTGGATGTGTGTGACATACATCGGGGCCGTCAAGGCCAAACCATCGCCAAATTTCACGTCGTCACGAAGATGGAAGGTGTACGTCTTTCCATCATCGCTGACGTCGTAACTCTTGGCGATACCGGGCACCAGCTCCGTCGTACCGGGGGCAAATGTCAACAGCCCTACACCGGTGTTGCGAATGATCTCCCAGTCACGCACCGAGTACGCATCTGCCGAGTCGAACTCAGCGATCGTGTCGGTCGTGCCGATGATGATCGTCTTGGGACCCGCAGGTGCCTCGGTGGTCGTGGGGGCAGCCGTCGTTGCCGGCGCAGCCGTCGTCGTGGGGGCAGCCGTCGTCGTGGGGGCAGCCGTCGTCGTTGTCGTCGCGCCACCACCGCATGCGGCAGCCACCAGGGCCAGAACGGCGAACAACGCAACCACCCAAAATCGGCGTCTCATGCTCTCTCCTCCATTAGATGTCGCTCGACGGAACGCGCCGAGCAACGCCCAACCTAGTCCTGTCCGAGACCAAGGACAACGGGCAACCACCCTCATCCCCCATGTTCTGCCACTCATCGGCTGCCCCTTTCCAGGCGCTTCGTCAGCATCTGCCATCATCCGGTACACGCCATGAAAGGAACCGATGTGGCTTCCGTATCTCTCACCTGGGGCGGCGACCGGCGCTTCGACGCCGTTGATCGCGATGGCATGCCCGTCGATGTCGACGCAGAGGCGACGCTGGGCGTTCGTCCTTCCGACCTCCTGCCGATGGCCCTGGCCGGTTGCTCAGGAGTCGACGTCTTGAGCCTGCTCGGCTCCGATCGGGTTCGCGAACTCCAGATCACCGTTCGCTACACGAAACAACCGGATCCTCCATGGAGGTTCCAGCGTTTCCGCATGCACTATCGAGTTGGCGGCCATGGCATCACCGAAGAAGAGGTCATCGACGCAGTGCACAGAAGCCACGAGGAAATGTGCTCGGTATCTCACGCCATTCGCGGGAACGTGCCGGTGGAGACGACCGTGGAAGTCATCTAGGCGAGGCTGCCTCTGTCAGTCGTCAGTCGTCAGTCGTCAGTCGTCAGTCGTCAGTCGTCAGTCGTCAAAGCGTTCCCAACAAGAAGGCACCGCGTCGACTACTGATTACTGAAAACCAACAGCTGAGCGGTTTCGTGCCCGGCTAACGCTTTGCTGCCGGATAGACCTTCGCCAGAGCCTCGTTGAACATCGCCGTCGGAAGCAGCACCCACGCGCCTCGATCGGTGATGTGATCCTCCACCGACACGCGGACACGCTTGACCTGCGACGAACTGATCCCGCGGAAGCTCCAGGCAAGGCTCACGGCATCACCGAACGCAAACCGTGAATCGAGATGAATCACTCCCGCTATCTGGTTTGCCACATCGGAGAATGCAGAGAGCGAGCCGAATGAAGCGAGCCGATCGGCAACCTTGAACAGCATCTCCTGCTGATGCCGCTCGCGGGTGAAATCACTTACCCCCCGCATAGGCTGCCACTCCCCGTCGACGTATTCCTCGGTATGTCGTGTTCGCACCCAGGCCAACGCCTGGTCGCCGCCGATGTGTGAACATCCCGCCGGAAGATCGAGTTCCGATCTCCAGTCCCGAACGGGATTGTCGACGCACAGGTCCACGCCTCCCAGGGCATCGATGACGGCGGCGAACCCACCAAAGTCGATTCGGGCAAAGTGATCTACTTCGATCCCCGTGTAGTCCTGCACCATGAGTGACAGCAACTCGGCGCCGCCTGCAAAGCCTCTGCACCCCCCGAGACCCGTGTTGAGTCGGGCGTACTCATCCGTGCAGGGATTCTTCACATAAAGGTCCCGAGGGAGCGATGTCATGATCGGAGAGGATCCGTCGGACGGAAGGAGGACGAAGATCATCGAGTCGGCGCGAGGCCCCTCCTGACCGACCAGCAGGTACGACGCGAACATGCTGTCGGGAAGCGCAGGACTCGTTGCCTCCGGGACGTTGAAGGGAATGAAATAGGGTTGCCGGCCGTTGCGCTGCGCCGTCACGATGGCGAGCAGATCCCGATCGAGGAGCGGAATGCTCTGACCGGCTTCCTCTTGACCAGCCGAAATCTCCTGGCGGATCTCGGCCCGCTGCTCATCCGTCATCTGAGCGATCCCTTGCCGCACCTCGGCCGCCTCGGCAAACGGCTCGCGCTCGATGCTCCGATAGGCCTGAAAGGCACGGACACCCGACGCCGCGATGAAGCCGAGCAAGACGACGCCCAACACGATCGCCGCCGCCAGCAGAGCCCGCACGACTTCGGGGCGTTTCGTCGGTATTCGATGCCTAGCCATGATCGCTCATGGTAGGTGTTTGGCGGAACATCTCGATCATGCCGGATGACGCGTCACCAGGTCTCTCGACATGAGCACAAGGAAGAACAACGCCACAGAAAGTCCCGCCATCGTCGCTCCGGCAGCCGTGTTCGCGTAGAAGCTCGTGAGGAGCCCTCCCGCCACCGAAAGCAAGCCAATCCCGACGGCGGTCACCATCATCGTCGGAACCCGCCGCGTGATCAGCGCCGCGGTTGCCGGTGGGGCGATCAAGAGGCCGAAGACCAGCAGGGTTCCCACAGTTCTGAATGCGATGACGACCGCCAGCGTCACGAGCGCGAGCATGACGGCGTGAGCGAGACGGGGCCGCATTCCGAGCAGAGCGGCCTTGTCTTCGTTGAACGACAGGGCGAGAAACGGTCGATAGAAGACCAGAGCGATGGTCACCGTAACGACCAACCCGGCGCCCAGAACCCAGAGGTCTCCCCTCGTCACCCCCAGCGCATCACCAAAGAGAATCCCCGTGAGGCTTCCCGCGTAAGAGGATGTGCGGGAGATGATCACCACGCCAAGAGCCAACATCCCCACGAACAGCAGACCGATCCCCGTGTCCTCCGAAAGCCTCGCCCTGCGATGGATCACACCGATACCCCACACCATCACGAGGGCAGACACGATTGCTCCAACAAACTGACTGAATCCGATCAACACCGCGAGCGCGATCCCAGGCAGCACCCCGTGGGCAAGTGCGTCGCCCATGAAGGCGAGGCCTCGCAGGACGACCCAGGTCCCGACAACCGACGTCACGGCCGCCACGAGGAATCCGGCCAGCAGCGCCCGCTGCATGAACTCCAGACGAAACGGATCGATGAGCCAGTCCACGCTCAGCAGCCTCTCACACAACTCGTCATGGGGTCCTCTCCAACCCTCGACGTTGCCACTAACCCTCCTTCAAGGCGTCGACGATCCGCTCCGTATCGGTGAGGAGGAGGCCCAGGTAGGTATCCGCTCCCGATCCGGGGGCACCAAGTGAGCCCGTGTAAAGGGTAACGATCTCCACATCGCGACCCGTCTCCGCAGCCAAAGTCTCGGAGAGACGTGGGGACACCGTGGTCTCAACGAAGATCGCCGGCACATCCTCGGCGACGATGGTCTCGGCGAGCGCCCCCAGCGCGGATGCGCTCGCTTCGCCGAGTGTGCCACCGCCCGGGATGACAACACCGACGACCTCGAAACCGAAACGGTCGGCGAGGTAACCGAATGCCATGTGCGAAGTCACCAATTTGCGGCGTTCGGGGCTGATCTGCCCAAAGCGTTGCTTCATTTCCGCCTCTGTGTCCAGGATCCGGGCCGCGTAGGCGTCCCCGCGACTCGACCAATCGGCAGGCGACAACCGATCGTCGACCTCTGCGAGACGCTCAGCGATCTTCCTGACGGCGACGGCCATCCGCTCGGGATCGAACCAGATGTGGGGATCCGGTTGTCCATTCTCGAAATATCGCGGCGTCACCACGTCCCCCACCCTCAACACCGGCACTCCGTCGGCCATCACTGCATCCAGCACGGACGAGAGGCCCTCCTCGAGACCGAGGCCATTCGCCACCACGAGGACGGCAGACTCCATCTGCGCGACCTGTCCGGCCGACGCGCTGAACTCGTGAGGATCCACTCCCACCGGCATGAGGACCTGCACATTCAACTCGTCGCCGACGATCTCTCGGACAATGTCGCCGAGGATCGTGGTCGTAGTCACCACGGTCGGCCGATCATCCACCGCCGAATTGCCGCAGGCGCTTCCGATGAGGGAGAGCAGGATAGCTAATATGATAACGGTTCTCATTTTCATCACAGAATGGTATCATCTCGTTTTGATGACGCAAACAGATCTCCTCGATCGAGCGACGCGACACCTCGTCGCTCGGAACATTCGACTGACCAAGGCGAGGCGACTCGTTCTCGAGGCGCTCACACATACGCCAGGTCCCCGCTCCGTTGCAGAGCTGGACGCCGTCATGGGACGAAAAGTTCCGGTGTCGTCACTCTATCGAACACTCCTCTCCTTGGAGACGGCGGAACTTGTCGCGAAGTATCGAGATACGGAGGGCATCGCTCGATATGAGCTCGCCGAGTCGGTCACCGGCGAGCATCACCACCATTTTATCTGCACCGAGTGCGGCCTCACCGATGATGTCGCCATACCATCGGAACTCGAAAGTGCCATTTCGCGACTCATCGATTCGTTGGCAGATACCGGGAGCTACAACATCACAGGGCACCGTCTCGAGCTCGAAGGGATCTGCGCCGCATGCCAGGCAAAACACTGATCCGTGCACAGAACCTCGAACTCTCGTACGGCGATCGCACGGCGCTGGTTTCGTCCAGCTTCGAGATCCCCGCCGGTTCTGTCACCGCCATCATCGGACCCAACGGTGCGGGCAAGTCAACCCTCCTCGGCGCAGTCGCCGGCCTTGTCGAACCGACCGCAGGATCGCTGATCATGCCGCCGCTCGGACCAGGCGGTGTTGCCTATGTGCTCCAGTCGACAAAGCTGAACGAGCTCACCCCGATAACCGTCCATGAGGCGGTGGGGATGGGCAGGTATGCACGTCTTGGCTTCTTCCATCGGTTCGGTGCACAAGACCGGTTGGCCTGCGAACGCTCCATGGAACGTCTTGGTATCGCCGATCTGGCAGATCGGCACCTGTCGGAACTCTCCGGAGGGCAGCGTCAGCGGGTCTTCGTCGCCCAGGGACTTGCCCAGGAAGCCTCGCTGCTCTTGCTCGACGAACCCATCACCGGTCTCGACCTCGTTTCGCGTGAGTACATCCTGGAAGCGATCGAAGCCGAAAAGGCGGCCGGCAACACGGTGATCGGGACCACGCATTCTCTCGAAGAGGCCGGCATAGCGGACCATGTGATCCTGCTCGCAGGCCGCGTCGTGGCTTCCGGCACGCCCGATGAAGTACTCACGGCAGAGTCGCTGAGTGTCGCCTATGGACACCCCATGTCGACCACCGAGGAGGGCCGTGTCCTCCACGACGATCCCCACCACCGTCCTGTCGATACGCGCCACATTCATTTCGAGCGCAAGCCGTAGGAGCCCGCTTCGCTCGCCCTACTCGGTACTTCGTGTTCCGTATCGCGATGCAACATCGATGACGAGTCGCAGAGCGCCATGGTCGGCGTGACCGCCGCCAAACAGACTCGGCGCACGGAGTCGCTCGGCTTTCGCGACCGATGCGACCACACATGGGCCGGGACCGGCACTCATGGTGCCATCAACGACCCAACGTCCGGACGGACATGCTCCCGGAGGAGTCACCCACGACAGCCGACGCGCGTCTGCACTTGCTCCACGTGCGCCGTACTCTGTGCTTGATGGGGTACTGCTTCTTCTGTGACAGGCAAGTTGACGGCACCGACTGCCCGACATGTGGGCGGCCCGCCTGGGCGCCCGTCGACGAGCCACAGCGAGCGGACGATCTCCCGCCCGAGACGTTCGATGTGCAGGCGGACACCCCGCCCCACACTGTGCCTTTCCCGGAACCTCGAACACAGCGCCCACGATTCAAGCCCTGGGTGATCGCCGCGACCGTCGTAGGTGTGGGAGTGATCCTGTCCATCCTCACCATTCCCTCCGGCTTCCAACGCGTGACGGCACCGACTGCTCCGCCGGTCATCACGACAACGACAACGACGATTCCCAGGCCCGGTGCCGGCCGACCGGCCTACGAGCCTGTCGCCGGAACATGGTTGGGTTTACTGAAGCCTGACACGCCGCCGGAGACCCTCACGGGAACGTTCCCCTTCCTGGAACCGGCCATGGACGTGATGCCGGACGGATCGCTGCTGACCGTCACCGGCGAGGCGTACGTGCGAGTCACCCCCGATGGAGGCCACACCCCCCTGCCGACCCCCGCTCCTGCCGATCTTCTCGACGTGGCACTGTCCCCTGACGGAAGGCTGCTCGCGACGGTCGACCTCGCCGGTCACCCCACGGTTTGGGATCTCGAGACCGGAGCTTCGCTCGAGCTCGACCGGGTTTCCTACCCCAGTCCACCGCGCGCAGCATCCCTGCACTGGTCGGCCGATTCGATGGCTTTGGGTCTCGGTCTGTCCGAGCAGTCCTACTACGTCTGGTCGGTGGAAGGACCACTCCTCCAAGGCCCAACGGCCGGTCGCCTGATCGCGGTGAGCCGGCTTGCTGCGGTAGGCGAAGATGATGAGGGCCTCAGGATAAACGGAGGTTTCCACATCCTTCCTCGGACTGCCATCTCGGACATCCGTATTGGGGTATTTAGCCCCGACGCGAAGTATCTCGCCGTCGACGCAACGATCACCGACGAAGGCTCCGGCATCTGGCTGCTCAATCTCACGGAACCCATCCACCAGCTGCTCGCACCTACAAACTCGCCATTCACATGGTCCGGCGACGGAACTGCCCTCTACTGGGCCGACGAAACCGGAACCTACGCACACCCCGTCGGGCCCCGATTCACAGAAACGCTCATCAGTGACACGGCCGCCGAGCCCGGCGATCGCCTACGAGTCTACGATCCCGCGCTGGTCCCTACTCCGACGCTGCTCATCGACGCCGGAACACTCTTCGAACTGCGAGACTTCGTGATGTTCCGCCGAGACCCGGATGGCCTCCACCTCATCGACCCGCTGGACACAGGAACCACCACTTCCATCCAGGCCGCGTTCTCCGTCAACCCCATGGCACCGTTGCTGCGCACGGCATCGTTCGGACTCTCCAACGTCGATGTTCTACTCCTCGATACAACGGGCAGGACGGTGGGGACGCTCGGCTCCCTACCCACAGAGGCGGCAATGGTCACCAGGATCATCAACGATCCTGTTCTCGGCGTTCTCCTCGAGACTGATAGCCGTGAGATCCTCCGTGCCGGTCCGACGGGGCTCACAACGGTGCTCTCGGGCTCATCGCTCGGCGTTGTCGGTTCGGTGCCTTTTGCCATATCGCAAGCCCTTTCGTCGATCCTCACGGTGCCTCCAGAGGGTGAAGACCCCGAGGTACTCATCGACGCATCGAATCTCGCGGGGACCCGCAGGTTGCTCGCCGCTGTCGGAGTCCGGTCGGACCTCCTGGTCCTCGTTCAGCAACAGATCGGAGTGCCTGCCGTGTTCTGGATCCCCGGCGACTCCGAACTCCTGCGCGACATCGTGCTTCCCAATGCTCCGATATCCAACGCAACTCCCTTCTCGTTGATCTACACCAACCCGGAAGACCTACAGATAACCTCGGGCCGCATCATCCCGGCCAACGACGCCCACACCTTCGCCGTCGAGATGCACTCTCCCGATGGCGTGCTCACACTCATCATGGCCACCCCGGGAATGGGACAGTTGACGTGCGGAGGATTCGTTGCCTGTGTCACGGCATCGGTCGAAGGAACGGTGCTTGGATTCTCTCCCGATGGATCCTGGCTCCTCGTGAATGACGCGGGACGACTCGAAGCAATCTCGACCCGAGGGCGCGGACGAATCCCCATCGACATCGCCGCCCCAGACCAGATCGCCTGGATACCATCCTCCTGACGACACACCGAGCCTTCGAACACCGGAGTCAGCGGTCGCGAGAGGGCACTGGGACAGAGAGGTCTGAGCTGTCGCACACCGTTGCCCGATGTACCGACCGGACCTTCACGGCAACCATTTGCGTCCTGTGGCACAATGAGTCCATGGCAGCCGTGCATCTGCGTGCGTACACTCCGCGTCTCGCGAGGGCCGCGCTGTTTGCCGTTCCTTTGTAGCAATCATCACCGGATCTGCTGCAACTGCCGAAAGGAACATCAATGAAAGACTTTCTCGACCGTTTCGCCTCTTCCGTCGCCCCCGTCCTCGCCTTCGACACCGACATTCACGCCGACCACGCCGAGGGCCTCTGGGTGTACGACACCGACGGCAACCACTACGCCGATTTCGCGTGCGGTACCGCCGTCGTCAATCTCGGCCACAATCATCCGAACGTCGTGGCAGCCGCCAGAGAACAACTCGGCAAGCTGACCCACGCAGGCTGTGTCTTCCGATACGACTCGATCGTCCGCGTGGCGGAACGGCTCCGCGAGATCACTCCCGACGGCATCGAAATGTTCGGCTTCGCGAACTCCGGCGCCGAAGCCGTCGAAGCCGGGGTCAAGCTCGCCAAGTACACGACGAAGCGTCAGGGCGTGGTCGTGTTTCGGGGCGCGTTCCACGGCCGGACGATGGGATCGGTCTCATATACGACCTCGAACGCGAAGTATCGGGACGGCTACCACCCGATCCTCGGTTCGGTGTGGGTTGCCCCGTTTCCGCACCCCTATCGGTGGGGAATGACCGAGGAGGAAGCCACGAAACTCTCCTTGGACGAACTGCAGAGAATGTTCAAGCATGAGGTCCTCCCCAAGACCATCGCCGCATTCCTCGTCGAGCCCGTTCAAGGAGAGGGTGGCTACTACCCCGCTCCGGAACCCTTCCTCCGTGCACTCCGGGACATGGCAGACGAGCACGGCATCATGCTGGTGTTCGACGAAGTCCAGACGGGCTTCGGTCGCACGGCGGAATGGTTCGCCTCCGATCATTTCGGGATCGATCCCGACATCATCGTGCTCGGCAAGGGCATCGCAAACGGGATGCCGCTCTCGGCGTACGGAGCTTCTCGTGAAGTCATGAGCGCATGGCCGGTCGGCGCTCACGGCACAACCTACGGCGGGAACCCGGTGGCGTGTGCAGCGTCGGTGGCCGGTCTCGAAGTCATGGAGGGCCTGCTCCCGCATGCTCGAGAACTCTCCTCTCACGCGTTCGCTCGTTTCCGCACGGCGCAGCAAGAACATCCCACGATCGGCGATGTGCGCGGACTCGGTCTGATGATCGGTGTCGAGCTGGTCAAGGATCATGACACCAGGGAACCGGATGCCGAAGCGATGCAGTTCCTCGCACGGTACGGGTTGGAGCACGAGCTGATCATCATCGCGTGCGGCCCGGATGGAAACGTGATCAGATTCATCCCTCCGCTCATCACCACCATCGAAGAACTGGATCAGGCGATCGATACGATCGAGGCGGGACTCGACGCGTACGAGCGCCGGTAGCGATCTACAGTGCCGGCCTGTCCCTGGCAGGGGCTCTGACCCCTGGGCTGGCTCGAGGAGGCCACCCACTGTGGTGGCCTCCTCATCTCGGTGCCGAGCCGTCAGGGTCCTAGAGTCCATGGCGATGAACGATCTACAACTTGCCAGGGCAGCGGCACGGGAAGGAGCGTCGGCGATCCGGCGCATCTTCGGACACCTGACATCGGTCGATTACAAGGGCAAGGTCAACCCGGTCACGGCCGCAGATCGGGAATCCGAGGAACGCATCCAGACGCTGGTGTCGTGTGAGCGGCCCGACGACGCGTTTCTGGGCGAAGAAGCAGGTGGCCGGATCGAGAGTGCCCGGCGGATGTGGATCGTCGATCCGCTCGACGGAACGGTGAACTTCGTGCACGGCGTGCCACACGTCGCCGTCTCCGTCGCTCTCTACGAACAAGGACAGCCGCTGGTCGGTGTTGTCCTCGACGTGTTCCGGCAAGAGGAATTCCACGCCGTCGCGGGAGGTGGAGCGTGGTCCAACGACCGGCGCCTGATCGTGTCTCCCACGAAGACCCTCAATACAGCGATCGTCGCTACGGGTTTTCCGTACGATCGTCGTGAGCGCGCGGATGAGTACGCCCGCACTCTCGGTGCCGTGTTGGCCCGGATCCAGGGCCTGCGGCGCATGGGGACGGCATCGCTGGACCTCGCGTGGGTCGCCGCAGGTCGTTACGACGCGTTCTGGGAACAGAAACTCGGCCCGTGGGACGTCGCCGCGGGACTTCTTCTGGTACGAGAGGCGGGTGGCATCGTGACGAACAGAGAGAGCGAACCTTCCACTCCGCACGACGAACACTTCATCGCATCCAATGCATCCCTTCATGACGAGTGGCGCAGGCTCATCGACCACTCCCTCGCCGAGCCGAGGGTAGATTCTGCTTCGTAGCCCAGCGAGAGGAGTTCGCGCACATGGCTCATTCCACGAACCCGTATGCCTTGATCAAGGGACTCAGAGCCGTCCGGCAATTCACGTCAGACCCCATTCCCGATCGAGATGTAGATCGCATCCTCGAGGCGGGTCGCTGGACGGGCAGTGCCAAGAACACACAGCGCTGGGCGTTCGTTCCCCTGCGGGACAAGGCCGCTCGCGAGACGATCTCGGCGTGCGGCAACTACACGGCACCCCTCCGCAACGCCACCTTCGGCATAGCGCTGATTCGGCTCCCCGACGGCTACGAGTTCGATATCGGGCGGGTGGCACAGAACATGATGCTGGCCGCCGCCGCCCTGGGAATCGCGTCGTGCCCGGTGACGCTGCATGACGGTGAATGCAGCCGCCGCATCCTCGATCTTCCCGACGGCCATGTCTGCCGCTACGCGATCGCCTTCGGCTACGAAGATCCGGAGCGTGAACGAATCTCACGATCCCGGCGCGCATATGCAGGCAGGAAACCGATGAGCGAGCTCATATGGGAGTTCCCCCGCTGATGCGCCTCTTCGTGGCCGATCTGGTTCGAACGGCACGGGGAGTCTCCGGGGACGCCATCCTCGTTCACGATGGAACGATCGTCGAACTCGGCCAAGCCGACCGGTTGCGATCGGCCAACATCTCGGAGGAGCGCCTCTCCGGCGGAGTGCTCCTACCGGGCCTTCGTGACGCCCACATCCATCCTGTCGGATACGCGTCCACCAAAGGAGGCCTCCTCCTCGACGGAGTTCCGGATATCTCGACGTTGCTGTCGGTACTCGCAGACGCCGATGCCCATCTCGACGGCAGTTGGGCGTTGACCGGAAGCCGCCTCGACGAGGAGCGCCTCTCCGATCGGCGCCTGCCGACCAGACACGACCTGGACACCATCGTCACAGAACGTCCGGTATTCCTGACTCGAGTGTGCGGCCACATTGGGGTGGCGAACACCGCAGCACTCGATGCGGCGGGAATCGGACCGCACACCCCAGACCCCGCCGCAGGTTCTTTCGACCGTGACGCAGACGGGAATCCCAACGGCATCTTGCGGGAGACGGCGATCGGGCTCGTAGCATCGGTTCTGAGAACACCTCCCGTCGACGCGCAAGCCCTTCTCGAGACGATGCGCCATCTTGCTCATCTCGGACTCACATCACTCGGCGGGATCGTCGAAGTCTCCGGCAGCCTCTGGACGTCGGGAAACGAACTCGAGATGCTCGCCGACATCGCTTCAGATCTCCCCCTGAGAGTTCACGGCCTTGTGATCGGCCGAACGCCGGACGACATCGAGACGGCAGCACACCGGATCGACAGAATCTCGTCCCGGCTTCGGTTCGGTGGCGCCAAGGAGTTCGCAGACGGAAGCCTCGGAGGCCACACCGCGGCGTTATGGGCCCCGTATGCAGACAAACCTGAGGTCGCAGGCACGCTCAGGCTCGACCTTTCCGAAACACTGCCACGGATTCGCGCTGCGCTCGCTCTCGACGGATCCGCCGCCATCCACGCGATCGGCGATCGCGGCACATCCCACGTCCTCGACGTGTTCGCATCACTCATCGCCGAAGGCACCGATCCGACCCGACTCCGCATGGAGCATGCGTCGATGCTGGACGACGATGACCTCCGGCGCATGGCAGAGATGGGCGTCGGCGCGTGCATCCAGCCGGCCTTCGTGCCCTCCGACGGACCCTGGCTGGAACAACGCCTCGGCGCACGACGCGCGGCATGCACGTACCGATTTGCGACGATGGCCCGAAACGGAGTCCGCTTGGCCGGCGGATCGGATGCTCCGGTGGAAGCACCGAGTCCTCTTGCCGGCATGGCAGCAGCACGAGACCGCGCGGGCCTCTGGCCAGAAGAGTCCCTCACGGCGAACCAGGCATTCGCGCTGTTCACCGACGACGCCGCACGTCTTCTCGGTGAGCCGGAACCACTCGCTCCGGGCAGCCCGGCAGACTTCATCGTTCTCGATCGTGACCCCGTGACCGCCTCACCTGCAGAGCTTCGCGAGGCAAGCGTGCTCTCCACCTGGGTGGGAGGACGAAAGGTCTGACTGCGTCGCTCAGTCCTGGAGGAGTCTGCCTTCCATGCCACCGGCGACCACCACGACCTGACCCGTGACATGGCCTGAGACCGTATCGGAGGCGAGCGCAACGATCTGTGCAGCAACGTCCTCCGGGGTCCCAAGTTTCTTGAGCGCCATCGTCGACGTCACCAGCCGTTCGAGCGTCGGATCCTTCCGGGCCTCGGTCGTCATCGGTGTGACCGTCCACCCTGGTGCGACGGCGTTCACCCTGACGCCGAGCCGAGCCGCCTCGTTCTTGGCACTCAGGAGAAGACCCGTCATGACGCCGCCTTTCGCCGCGGCGTAGTCCACATGACCGGCCTCTCCGAATACTCCGGCCGTCGAACCGACCATCACGATGCTGCCCGTGCGCGTCTTCTCCGCGTGACGCAGAAACGCCCGCACAGTGAGGAACGTCGCCGTCAGGTTTGCACGAATCGTCTCTTCCCATCTGGCCAGCGGCAGCTCCCAGAGACGCAGATCCTCGGATGGCCACACGCCGGCATTGGCAACACAGACGCTGAGGGAGCCCAGTGCCTCCACAGCGCGCGGCACGAGTTCGTCTGCTTCCTCCTCGAGCCGCAGATCTGCTCCGAGAGCAACTCCGCCCACCTCTGCTGCAAGTGCCAGCGCGGCTGCTTCCGAGGCCCGGTAGTGAATCGCAACCCTCGCTCCCTCGGAGGCAAACGCCCGAACCACGGCCTGGCCGATGCCTCCGGCGCCGCCGGTGACAAGAATTCCCTTGTTGCGTAGATCGGTATCCATGAGGAAGACGGTAGTGCTCGGTCAGTCGTCAGTCGTCAGTCGTCAGTCGTCAGTCGTCAGTCGTCAGTCGTCAGTCGTCAGTCGTCAGTCGTCAGTCGTCAGTCGTCAGTCGTC
>JAACED010000025.1 GCA_011682695.1 Gammaproteobacteria bacterium | reverse complement strand
GCGGCCTCCGGATTCTTGACCAGCAGTCCAAGAACGGCCATCACCCACGACAGGCTGAAAGCGAAGAGCAGCGCCAATCCCAGTCCGAGAGACATGCCGAAGAAGTTGGTCTGGACTCGGAACCCGATAAGGAAGCCGACACCGAGCATCAGCGAGATCACGAACCAGTTCCTCACCAGATCCGAGATGGTGCGTCCGGCCAGCACTGCGGAGCGTGCCATCGGGAGGGAGCGGAACCGATCGATGACTCCCGCGGAAAGATCCTCGGTGAGCCCGAGCGCGGTCTGCCCGGCCCCGAACGCCGCCACCTGGATGAGTAGGCCGGGAACGAGCCAGTTGATATAGCTACCGCCTGCCGCAGGAGGCAGGGCCATGCCGATTGCTCCGCCGAACACATAGTTGAACAGCAGCAGGAACATCACAGGCTGCACGGTTGCGAACAGCAGCACCTGGGGCACCCGCACGTTGCGCCGCAGGTTTCGTTTGGTGATGACCAGCGTGTCTTTGATCGTGTGAGAGAACGACATTCTCGTGCGGATGGGTGCGGGTACGGTTGCGGCAGTCATCGGTTTCTCCTCGCGGGACGGCGTGTATGGCCACCGTTCTTCTCTTCGTGTTGTGCCGTGTGTCCGGTGAGTTCGAGGAACACGTCATCGAGGGTTGGCCGTCGCAGTGCGATGTCCTCGGGAATGACGTTGATCTGGTCGAGGACGCGCACCGTGTCGGTCAACGTTGCAGGTCCGTGTGTGGCCGGCACCAGGATCTTGTTCGACTTGGGCTCGAACGTCGGCCGGTGGCCGTTGACGGAGGCCAGTGCCGCAAGCGTCTCCTCACGGTGGTGATCGGCCACCGTGACCTCGACCACCGCTCCGCCCATGCTCTCCTTCAGTGCGGCGGGGGTCCCCTCGGTAATCAGCCTGCCGTGGTCGATGACGCCAACTCGGTCCGCGAGTTGGTCCGCCTCGTCGAGGTACTGGGTGGTGAGCAGGATCGTCGTGCCGTCATCGACGAGTTCCTTGATCAGATCCCAGAGATCGATGCGACTTCCGGGATCGATCCCGGAAGTCGGCTCGTCCAGGAACAGCACCTGTGGCCTGCCCACCATCGACGCCGCCAGGTCGAGGCGGCGTTTCATTCCCCCGGAGTACGTGCGGACGGGCCGATCCGCGTCGTCGTCCAGGTGGATTCTTTCTAGAACGTCGGCAGCCCTTTGCCTCGCCTCGGCTTTCGGAAGGTTGTACAGGCGGCCGACCATCTCGACGTTTTCTCTCCCGGTGAGGTAGGAGTCGACGGCGGCGAACTGGCCGGCAAGTCCCATGTGGGTCCGGGCGGTCCTCGGATCGGAGAGAACATCGATGCCGGCAATTTCTGCGCTGCCGGAGTCCGGTCTGATGAGGGTGGTCATCACCCTGATGAGCGTCGTCTTGCCTGCGCCGTTCGGGCCGAGGAGCCCGTAGACGATGCCCGGTTCGACTTCGAGGCTGACGTTATCGAGGGCGGTCAGGGAACCGTAGGTCTTGGTGATGTTACCTGCACGCAAGATCGGGTGTGTTGCCATGGAACGCTTCCTTTCTCGGATCATAATATTTGAGGACCACAATTATGCATAATCGTAAAGGTTGTGGGACTGAAGTAAGATAGGGGCATGCACGACGACCAACTTGCAGCCGATGTGATGAACTTGTTCCGAGAGCTGTCCAAGCGAATGCGGCATCGGGTCTTGACACAGCTGGAGGAACTCGACGTGACACCGCAGATGGCCTGGGCGCTGCATCATCTCGGTGACGGGATACCGATGGGAACCCTCGCCGGTCGCCTGTCGTGTGATGCCTCGTATGTGACCGGAATCGCAGATGGGCTCGAGCACCGTGGGCTCGCCGAACGCAGGTCGGACCCGTCGGACCGGCGCGTCAAGCAACTGGTCTTGACCGACGAGGGGAAGCGGGTCAGGGACATGGTGAAAGGCCGGCTCTTCGAGGAACCTCCGCTGCTGGGGTATCTCGACGACGAGGAACTCGCAATGCTCAAGCGAATTCTCGAGAAGATGCTCGGGTCGAACGAGCACGAGGCGCACGAGGCCCCCGGATAGGTTCACTGTGCGGTCCGCAGGGGACCACCACAGCCGGTCATCGTCGGTGACAGCTCGAGGCCGGTCTGGCCGATGCAGAGCGGGAGAGCCTTCAGCGAGCGGGACGATTCCACACGGACGACATCATGCGGCCTCGGAGGCTGTTGTAGATGGGCTCACTGCGCAGCAGTGAAGCGATGAGCACCGCCCCGAATGCCGCAGCCATCATCGGGACGACCAGAGTTGTCGTTGCGGTCATCTCCATGATGAGGACGATGCCGGTGAACGGTGCCCGCACGATCACCGCGAAGAGGGTAGACATTCCGACGATGGCGAACGCTGCCACGGTGGTCCCCGGTCCCGAGAGGAAGCCTGCAGTGATTCCATGGACCACTGCCCCCCACAATGCTCCCACGGCGAGGAGGGGCGAGAAGAGGCCACCCGGTGTTTGCGTCGCGTACGACAGCGGACCGAGAAAGAAACGGACCGCGAAGTAGCCGGCAACGGAGGCGAGGACGATTCCTCCTCCCATCACATGCTCGGTGAGCCGGTCGCCTCCTCCGGTCGCGACCAACGGGTCAAACCACAACAGCAGGCCGACGATCGCTCCGATCGCAGAGGACTTGAGAATCGGTGAGATGTTCTTCATCCGGTCGGACATGTCCAAGAAGAAGAGAATCAGCCGGTTGTAGAAAACGCCGACGACGCCGGTGAGCAGTCCGAAGAGAACGAAGACGATGACGGTCGAACCGCTCGGTGTGCCGATCGGGCCCACGGGGAAATCAGGATGGTTGCCGAGGATGAATCGGGAAGACACGATGGCAGTCGATGTACCTATGAGCGTCACCAGCCCAAGTCGGAGTCGGATCGACTTCGCCACTTCTTCGAACACGAATAGCGCCGCTCCGAGCGGGGCGTTGAAGGCAACGCCGAGGCCTGCCCCGCCGAGAGCCGTTTGCAGGATGCGGATGTCACGATCACCGAGCCGGAGTCGCCGCCCTGCTTCGGAGCCGATTGCCGCACCCAGATGCACGGTCGGCCCCTCACGTCCCAGCGCAAGGCCGGCCCCGATGGCGAGCAGACCGCCGACGAACTTGGCGGGGAGGACTTCCCACGAGGTTGCCGGGATGTCGCCGCGCCAAACAGCTTCTACATCTTGGATACCGCTGCCCGATACTCGAGGCACGAACACCACGATGAGTCTTGCCAGAGCGGTGCAGGCCACGACAACGACAATGGGGAGAATCCAGCCGGGTCCCGACCAGCCGTGCGCCCACTGCAGAAACGACAACCGGTACTCGTCTGCATCGAAGAGGAACAACCGGAAGTAACCTCCCGCAACACCGACGAGTACTCCCGCGAAGGCGGCTACCACACTGACCACGGCCAAACCCAGGACGTCGCGCTGATCCTCTTCCTCGGTCGGTTCCTCGGGGTGGGAGGCTGGAGTTGCTGTGCTCATCTGATCGCTGTTCTTGTGCGTACTGTGGTGATGCAGCCACCGATGGAGGCCGGGCATCTACGATAGCGGGTGCCCGGACCGCTCATGGGTCATAATGGAAGGACCCGCGAAAGGTGGACCCGATGCGATCGCCCGCTCCGAGCCCCCGTCTAAACGGTTCACGACCTGTGAGCCTTCGACCGGCAATGACGTCCGTGTGAAGAGAGAACTAGGGCTCTACTCGGTCATCACGATCAGCCTTGGCGCGATGATCGGTTCAGGCATCTTCGTGCTGCCTGGGCTGGCGGCCAAGATCGCCGGGCCTGCCGTCGTTCTGGCGTACGTCCTTGCCGGCCTCGTGGTGCTCCCTGCGGCGCTGTCGAAGGCAGAGATGGCCACGGCGATGCCGGAGGCAGGGGGAACGTACGTGTTCATCGACAAGGCGATGGGCCCGCTCATGGGTACGGTGGCTGGTTTGGGCGTCTGGTTCTCCCTCATTTTCAAGGCCTCGTTCTCCCTCGTCGGGCTGGGAGCGTATCTCGTGATGTTCTCGAACGCGCCGGTGAAACCGGTGGCACTGGCCTTGGCCGGCGTCCTGATCATCATCAACATCGCCGGGGTCAAGCAGACCGCCGGTGTCCAGAAGACGGTGGTGACCGGTGTCCTGCTCATGCTGGGCTTCTTCATCACCAGGGGCATCCCCCATGTGGATGTCGTCAATCTCCAACCTTTCCTTGGTAAGGGCTTCAAGGGATTGATCGTTGCGACCGGAGTGATCTTCGTGTCGTATGCCGGGGTCACCAAGGTGGCGAGCATCGCCGAAGAGATCAAAGATCCTGGTCGGACCATCCCCCGTGGCATCTTGGGCAGCGTTGCGCTCATGATGTTCATCTACCCGGTGGTCGTCTTGGTGATGGTCGGTGTGGTCGGATCCGGCAGACTTTCCGGAACGGTCGTGCCCGTGGCCGATACCGCTCGTGCATTCCTTGGGGAGGTCGGCGTCGACGTCGTGTCGGCGATCGCGGTGCTTGCGCTGATCAGCATGGCGAACGCCGGTCTTCTCGCGTCTTCTCGTTACCCGTTCGCCATGAGTCGGAATTCCTTGGCCCCCAATGTGCTCCAACGGCTGTCCAAACACTCGAGAACTCCGTTCATCAGCATCGCAGTCACCGGGTCGGTCATGCTCGTGCTCGTTGCCTTCGTTCCTCTGTTGGAACTTGCCAAACTGGCCAGCGCCTTCCAACTCCTGGTGTTCTCCTTCGTGAATATGGCTCTGATCGCGTTTCGGGAGAGTCTCGTGGACTGGTACCAGCCGAAGTTCAGATCTCCCCTGTATCCATGGACGCAGATCTTCGGCATCGTTGCTTCCTTCGGGTTGCTCACGCAGCTCGGTGTCGTGCCACTGGTTGGTGCGGTCGGGATCATCGTCATGGGAATCGTCTGGTATCGGGTGTTCGGGCGATCGCGGGTCAGCAAGCAGAGTGTGTCGCTCGACGCGCTACGAGTTCGTACGACCGCCGGTTTGGTCGAGAAGACGAGAGAGCGGCTGCGTTCACCAGGGGCCGCAAGCCTGCTCGTCGTGTTTCACCATGGGGCGACCCCCGATCGGGAGCGGGCGGTCATGGGCGTCGGACTCCGGTTCCTCGAGCCGGGCGGGCAGTTATCGGTTGTCCATATCGACATGCAGGACATTGGCCCAACTGTGCCGGTTCCCGACCTGCCGGTTGGTGCAGAAGAGCTGGACGTGGATGAGCACCAGACACGCCTTCGGCGAGGCGCGCTGATGGACCTCCTGTCGCAGCGCGGCCCTGAGCTCGTCCTGGTGGAGATACCTCCTGTGAGCCGCCGGACCCGGCAGTACATTGCGGATGCCAGGTGGCTGCGGGAGCACGCGGATGCTTCGGTGCTGTTCTTCCACTATCGGGGGATCCGCGAAGTGAAGACGATCGTGATCATGGGTTCCGGCGGCCCCGCGGACGTCGACAAGATCTCTCTGGCGTATCGCCTTGTCGACCATGACGGTGCAACACTGCGACTGGTCCATGTCCTGGACGAAGCGGCATCCGAAGCGGAAGTCGCGTCGGTTCGCAACTACCACCTCCAACTGAGCAACCTGACCGAAGTTCGCATCGAGAGCCGCGTGGAACGATCTGCGGATCTGTTCGGCAATCTCGACCGGTGGACGGAAGGCGCAGATCTGGTAATACTTGGAGCCGCAGCGCACCCGTCGGTGCACTTCGATCTGTCGGACCGCATCGCCGGTGCGATTCGACACCCGGTGCTGACCGTGTCGCCTCGCGAGGCGCACCGCAAGACGCTGGGCCGGCGGGTCCTCGAGCGCATCATCTATTGACATTGACGGACCCCTGCGCCGATGTTTCTAGGCTGCGGATATGAAGCATATCTCGAGCATCATCCGGCTCTTGCTGGCCGTTTTCAGAGCGGTGCTGGTGCGTGTCGTCCATCGGTTGCTGTGCGGCCCGGCGGTTGCATCGTGGAGCTGGGGGGTGGAGCTGCGGGTCGTTGCCTTGCGGGCCTTCATGGCCGCCTGTGATGAACGCGGCAACAGGGAAGGTCGCAGATGGATCGAAGAGCAGCTCGATCCTCCGTTACCGCGTGAGCTACACGGACTCGTCGAAGCAGAGCCGGGTGTGCTCGGCGGAGTCCCCGGGGAGTGGCTGCGAAGGACCGGATTCGACGATACGACCACGTTGCTGTATCTCCACGGTGGCGGCTACATCAGCGGAAACCCGGCAACTCATCGGCACTTTGCCGGCCGTCTCACGTGGGCGGCGGCGACCAAGACGTTCGTGCTCGACTATCGGCTCGCTCCCAAGCACCGCTTTCCCGCCGCGCTCGACGACGCTATCGCAGCCTATGAAGATCTCATCTCCTCGGGGGTCGACCCGGAGTCGCTGTTCGTGGCAGGCGACTCGGCCGGCGGGGGGCTCGCTTGTGCGCTGTTGTTGTGGCTGAGGGATGTGGGACATTCACTTCCGGCAGGGACAATTCTGTTCTCGCCCTACACGGACCTGGAGCACACGGGAGCTTCGATCTCCGCCAATGCCGTCACCGACTACCTCCCCCTTACCATGGGAAACGCTCAGCCCAACACCATCTACCTTGGTGACCATGATCCCCGGGATCCGCTGGCGTCACCGATGCACGGTGATTTCACGGGGCTACCACCGCTGCTGATCTTCGCCGGGAGTCGGGAGATGATCCTCGACGACTCGATTCGTCTTGCCGAGAAGGCGAGACGAGATGGTGCCGAAGTCACCTTGCACATCGAGCCGGACATGATGCACGTCTGGCCGGCAATCATCCCGAGGCATCCCGCGAGCCTGAAGGCGTTCGCCATCACTGCCGAGTTCGTGAGGTGTGCCCTTCGTCCGTCGACTGGCGACCGGCGTCATCCCGATGCCACGGGAGATGATTCGTAGGTCGGCACTCCGCCATCACCGCACGGGTTCACGGTCGGAAAGCTCGAGCGTGAGCCGCCATGCGCACTCCGCGGTCATGCGTCACGGTACGAAGTGCAAAGTACGTGCCACCTATTGCTCGGCAGACTCTTCGTTCAAGATTTCCGCCCCGAACCGGAAGAGACGGACCGGCTCGTTCGCCTGGATGAGCGCCTTTCGTTTCGCGATCTCGACCTGCTGTCGAGCAGTCTCGATTCCTGGTATGGCGGGGAGCAGGAGGCCCCGGCGTCCGGTGCGGCTCTCGACGATGACCCCGTACCGCGATGGATCCAGATCGTCGATGCCATCCACTGCAACGGGGGGCTCCAGCAGGTAGACGGTCACATCGAGATCGTCGATGTCGTCGGCGCGAATGGGGGGAAACCGCGGGTCGGACGTCGCTGCATTCACGGCTTGACGCACGATCTCGGCGCACAGGCCGGCCTGCGAGGGAACGATGCTGCCGACACAGCCCCGTAACCGTCCCTCGGCGGCAGCATGGTCGTGGAGTGAGACGAAGACTCCCTGGGCAGGTCTGTCATCGGACCGTCCGGAGACGTCCAGAAGGGTTCCGGTAGCCAGATAGTGACGGATCGCGTCCCTTGCCAGCGTGACGTACGGATGCTCCACGGAGAGAACGATACTCCTCCTTTCCGAATGCCGGAACTGGCTCATGGCCACGATCGATGATCTCGAAGAAACCGCTGCAAAGCAGGGGAGAGAACCACCTTGTCTATCTGTCCACGGAGGGCCACGACCCCCTGATCGGGAACGCCGGGACGCGGCGGATACGTTCGCTCACGGAGTGATTCCGTCGGGTTCGATGCAGGCAGAGTTCGCCTCACTGGTTGTTTGCAGACGTCGAGACAGACGCAGGGACCGGACTGCGGCCCAGGCGCCACGTGTGCGATGTCCTTGCCTCGTAACAAGACGCCGTCTCCGGTGCGTTGTGCTCTACTCTGAGGATTCGTGGCATACGCGCATCGACATCGCCGATTGGTTCGTTCGGGCAACGTAACCGCGATGATGGCGGTGGCCGGTTTCGTCGGAGCCGGAGCCGGACTCGGTGCCGTCATCTTGATCAAATCGATCGATTACATCACCGAGGCCTTGGCAGGGCTGGACAAGTTCGTCCCGTTCCCGCAACTGTTGCCGCTGGTAGTGATTCCGTTGGCGCTCATGACGTCGTGGTGGCTTACCAAGACCTTTGCGCCGGAAGCCGCCGGTCACGGGGTTCCGCAGATCCTCGCGGCGATCACGGTTGCAGGGGGCAGCATCCGCTGGATCGTCGGCCCGCTCAAGGTCATCGCTTCTGCGATCACGATCGGTGCCGGGGGTACCGCCGGACGAGAAGGGCCGATTGCCCAAATCGGCGCGGGGCTCGGATCGTTTGTCGGGCGAAGGCTTCGGCTCTCCGAGGGGGATCTCATCAGCTTGGTCGCCGCAGGTGCAGGTGCGGGGATCGCGGCGACGTTCAATGCTCCCATCGCGGGGATGTTCTTCGCGATGGAGGTGATCCTCGGGAGCTTCTCGGTCCGACATCTGCACACGGTGGTCGTCGCGACGGTCGCCGGTGCGGTCGTGAGCCACAGCATTCTTGGCAAGGGGCTCACGTTCGTCGTGAGTCCTCACTCGCTCGGACATCCAACGGAGCTGCTCGCCTATGCAGGCCTCGGAGTGCTTACGGTGGCCGGTGGGCTCGTGTTGCTCTGGTCGCTGGACTTCTGGGAAGAGAAGCCGAATCTTCTGATTGGCTGGCGCCGTCCGCTCCTCGTCTCTTTCGCCGTCGCCATCCCCGTCGCAATCTTCCCCGAGATCGCCGGGACGGGACAGGCATTCATCTCGAGAATCCTGAATGGGCAGGTGAACATGGCGTGGTGGCTCCTCGTGATTCTTGCCGTTGTCAAACCCATCGCGACCGGGGCGACCTTCGGTGCTCGAGGATCCGGAGGGATCTTCATGCCGAGCCTCTTCATCGGCGCCACCCTCGGGTCCGGATTCGCCCATGTTCTCGGTTCGATCTGGGGTGTGTCGACGCTGCAGCCGGAGGCGTTCGCTCTGGTCGGCATGGCGGCGGCCTTCACCGCGGTGGCGAGAGCGCCGCTGACGGCCATCCTGATCGTGTTCGAGGTCACCGGCGACTACGGGCTGGTGCTGCCGCTGATGGTTGCAGTCGCGATAGCGATGCTCCTGGCTCCTCGCCTCTATCCCGAGAGCGCCTACACCAAACCGCTGACAAGGATGGGTATCCGGGTGACACGTGGCGGAGAGATCGATCTCCTGGATTCGGTACAGGTCGGGGAGGTCATGACCACGAAGAACATGGTGGCGGGCCAGGGCCTCACGCTGGCCGAGTTGCAGGGCATTCTGGACCGCGGGAGACACCACGGCGTTCCGGTGGTCGATGACGATGGGCACCTTGTGGGCGTCGTGACGGTCACCGACATTCTGCGGGCAGGGGGGCCGTCCGACCAGGTCACTGTCGGGGAGGCGATGACTCCCAAGCCGGTCACTGTGACTCCTGAGACGCCGGTATCAGAGGCGCTCGAACGGATGGCTGCGCTCGGTGTCGGTCGGATCCCGGTCGTCGATAGCGAGGACCCGCGACACCTCGTAGGGATGTTCCGAAGGGAGGACGCGGTCAACGCCTACCACCGGGCGAGAGGGGCCGCCGTCCGGCAGGCCGCCGAACGTGAACACCTCCGGCTGCGGACCAGGGTTGGGGCGCATTTTTTCGACTTCATCATTCCTGCCGGATCGATGGCGGTCGGACGCCAGGTCAAGGAGATTCCATGGCCCGAGGGGTGCCTTGCCGTGTCGGTCGTTCGGGAGGGAGAAGTGCTCGTCGCTCAAGGTTCAACGGTACTTCAGGCGGGAGACCGTGTGACCTGCTTCGGGGATGATCGAATGCGTGAGCGACTACTGCAGCGGCTGCGGCCAGAAGAGCCGGATGCCGAGCCTTCCGAGGGAGGCCCGACATCCGAACCTGAGTGAGAACGATCTCACCAGGCAGGGTTCATCTCTTGCTGGGCCGCTCACCGATCGTCACCGTGACGGTACCGTGTTCACTTCCACGGACGTACTCGATGGAAACCTCCATTCCCGGGTCCATCTGGTTGACCGCAGCGACGAGATCCTGCTTGTTGGTGATTTGAGTGTCGCCAATCTTGACGATCACGTCGTACTTGAGGAGCCCTGCTTGGTCCGCCGGACTGCCCGCGGCGACCTGGGCGATCAGTGCACCGTCTTGCACAGAGATATGCAACTCTTTTGCCGCCGTCGGCGAATTGTCGGTGATGAGAACACCGAGGTACGGCTCTCCAACCCCGCGTTGGAAGCGATCGAGCGCTTGCTTGGCACTGTTGATGGGTATTGCGAATCCGACACTCTGCGCATTGCCGGCGATGGCCGTGTTGATGCCGATGACCTCTCCCGCCGCGTTCAGGAGCGGCCCTCCGGAGTTGCCCGGGTTGATGGCAGCGTCGGTCTGAATGGCGTCTTCGATGAGGCCTTGCGCCGTCTGGATCTGACGATGCAGCGCGGAGATGATGCCGAGGGACACGGTCGGTTCGGAAGCATTGAGCGCCAGCGCATTGCCGATCGCAATTGCCGGATCGCCGACCTCGATGGTGTCGGAGTCACCCAGGGGGAGTGGAGTCAGCCCTGTGGTGTCTTCGACTTTCAGAAGGGCGAGATCCCGATGCGGCGCCTCCGAGACGATCTTCGCAGGGCGAGCTTTCCCATCCCTGGAAGTCACGGTGATCTTGGAAGCCCCTTTGACGACATGGAAGTTCGTCAGGATGTGCCCTTGGTCATCGATGACCACTCCGGTGCCTGCTCCCACAGGCACCTCCTGTGGGTTGCCGTAGAAGTCGGTCAAGACCTGGTCTTGTGTCACGGCAACGACTCCTCCCTCAACGTTCTTGACAAGCGGGGAGATGTCGAAGAGTCCATACTGGCCCACGGTCGCGGTGGTGGTTGTTGTGACTTGCGCCGTTGCGGAGGTTGTCGACGCTGCTGATTCCGGAAGAGTGCATCCGCTCGCGACGACCAGCAGGAGTGCCACGGTGATGATGGAGATGAAACGTTTCATGATCGCTTCCCTTTTTCGTCCAGGGGGGTAAAGGCTACGAACATGTGAGCGCTTCGGGCCCCGAACGGTCCGATTCTCAGCCGGTTCTGTGGAGATTCTTAGTACGTCTTCACATTGGCGTCTCGCTTCGCTCGTCGTACCTGGCACCCGTACCGGGTATTTCGTACTTCGTATCTCGTACTGTGATACAGCAGCGGTGCAATACCGCTGGGCGCGCGTGACGGCCTGTTTCTCCCCCCAGGGAGCGAAGTGAGGTGTCTCTCCCCCCGGCGAGCGGAGCGAGTGTTGGGGGGAGTACGGCGAAGCCGGGAGGGGGCCCCACAGCAGAGCGAGGAACATGACGAAGCCGAGACAAGGTCTGAGCCCCAATTCCCAGTAGCAGGCTCCCCGCTGCCGGCTTGAAGGCGGCCGTGCACCGAGGCGGAGAAGGCCGCGAGTGGCGATGCACGGGTGTTGACATGCGTGCAGTGCATTGGTCGGTGTGCTCCGAGGCCGGAGTAGCATCCTGGCGGTGTCCGTGCCAACCATTTTGCTGCTGCTCGTCACCGGACTGGTCGCCGGTTTCATCAATACGGTTGCCGGAGGCGGGTCGGTCATCGCCCTGCCGGTGCTCGTCGAGGTCGTCGGGGCGAGCGTGGCCAACGGAACGAACCGTGTCGCCATCTTGATGCAGAATGTCGTCGGGGCGGCGTCATTTCACCGAGGCGGCAAAGTGCCCTGGAGGTTCGTCGGTGCGCTCCTCGGACCGATCATCGGCGGGGCAGCCGTCGGGGCGTGGGTGGCGACGTTGGTTCCCGCCGAGGTCATGAAGCGGATCTTCGGCCTGGTGATCATTCTGGTGGCGCTGTCGGTACTCGTGCGACCGTCACGATGGATGCGCGAAGGCGAGCCGAAGCTGAAAGAGCCGTGGCGAAGCCTCGCCTTCTTCGGGATCGGTTTGTACGGGGGATTCGTCCAGGCCGGTGTCGGTTTCCTGCTGCTTGCCGGCCTGGTTCTCGGCGGCGGGCTGGGCTTGGTGCGCGGGAACGCGGCGAAAGTGGTGGCGGTCCTGGTGTACACCCCCGTCACCCTGTTTCTGTTCGCCAGGGCCTCGCAGGTCGATCTCGGGGTGGGTCTGGTTCTCGGTGTGGGCAACATGGGCGGAGCGCTCGTCGCTTCGCGTCTGGCGATCAAGAAGGGCGCGGGCTGGATCCGATGGGTGTTGGTGGTCGCTGCCATCGCGGCAGCGATCAGGATGTTGTTCTGAACCATCCGGACCGTGATACGGATCAGATCTTGGTCTCCGTCAGGTCGGCAACGGCAGGGGTGGGGGGCCGGCCTACTTGCGGATTCTCGACGCTCGTCGGGCATGGACCTTGGGCGTGGAGATGTCTTCGATGGTGACGAACGCGTCCGGGTTGATCGAGCGAACGATCGAGAGTACTTCCGTGGCTCGCCTGCGAGGGATGACGGTGAATGCGAGGCGAACATCGCCCTTCTTTCCTTCCGCGTTCACCACCGTCACTCCGTATCCTGCGTCTCTGAGGGCAGGGGCAACCTCCGGAGTCTCGAACGGTGTGATGACACGCATGACGCTCTTGCCCAGAGCAACCTTGCGCTCGATGGTGGAACCGAGGATGGTTCCTGCTCCAAACCCCGCAGCGAAGGCCACCAACCGCACTGGTGAGTTGAGATTGGAAAAGACGAGTCCTGCGGCGATCGCCCATGTCAGCGATTCGAAGAATCCCAGGAGGCCCGCGATCCACCGCTCGCCTCGAACCACCATGACGATACGCACGGCTCCGATGGAAACATCGATCAGGCGCAGCCCAAAGATCAAGAGGGCGCCGAGAAACAAGGACATGGAAGGGAGTCTATCGCTTGGGCGGTTCCGACTCTGTCTGCAATCATGGCGGCCTCATGAGATACCGATTCCTCCTCTTGGCAGTCGTCTTCACGCTGTCTGCAACCGCGTGCTCGAGCGGGTCGACGGCGACCACGGCTGCGTCATTGCCTTCGCCGACACGAGTGGCAGGCTGCAGCGATGTCTCCTTCATCATCCCGTCCTCTTCGGACGCCACCGTCATGATGGGAAGGGTCTACACATTTCTCAAAGAGGAGAAGCCCGAGATCGTGGGCACGCAGTTCGACGCGACCCTGCTGCAGATCACCAGAAAGGGCGGGTTCGATCTGATGACCGTGCAGTTCAGCGGGGAATTGGGGCTGGTTCTGTTCGTTCAGGAGCCCGGCGGCGTGTTACACATCGGATGGGAGGGACCTGCCGCGAGTCAAGACGAACTCCGTGCGCATCTGGCTGGGACCTACCCGGATGTTCCCGCCGACATGATCCGGTGCCATGATCTGAGCTACTTCACCGCCGGGTAGTACCTGGCCGGTACCTCGTATTTCGTACTTCGTACCGCGACGCAGCGGTGATGCAAGACCACGGGGCGGGCGTGGCGGCTCAGGCGCAAGCCTTCCCGCCTGTGTGGTTGCATCGGGAACGCAGCGAGTCGACAGCAGATCACCCCGGCCCAATCCGATGACACTGTCGGGTTGGCCTGTGTCGATGAGCGACGCACGGTCGTCGAGCTGCATGGCATGGAGTGCTCGGCGGGCTCCTACCCCAGCAGCCATCTTCACGTCGACCTTCCTGATAGGGTGCGCAGCGAAGGAGGGAGCGGACATGGCGGTCCCCACGCCGAGTTTCACCGTCGGGATCGAAGAGGAGTACATGCTCGTCGATCTCGAGAGCCGGGATCTGGTGAAAGATCCGCCGCCATCGATGATGGCGGAGTGCGAGGCGCTCTTGCAGGGGCAGGTCTCTCCCGAGTTCCTGAGGGGCCAGATCGAAGTGGGCACCCACATCAGCCGCACGGTCGGGGAGGCGCGCCGGGACCTCGCCCGCCTTCGGAGGGTGGTTTCCGACGTCGCTCTTCACCACGGCATGGCGCCGATCGCCGCGTCGACACATCCGTTTGCGAAATGGGGAGAGCTGCTGGTCACCGACAAGACGCGCTATCAAGTGCTCCTGCGGGAGCTGGAAACCGTTGCCCGGCGGCTCGTGATCTCCGGCATGCACGTTCACGTCGGAATCGACGACGACGACCTGCGAATCGACCTCATGAGCCAGTTTTCGTATTTCCTGCCGCATCTGCTGGCTCTGAGCACCTCGTCGCCCTTCTGGCACGGGGACGACACCGGCCTCAGGAGCTATCGATCTTCGGTGTTCAAGTCGTTGCCGCGAACCGGGATCCCTGTCAACTTCACCAGCTGGGGGGAGTACCAACGGCACGTCGACGTGCTCGTCGACGCGGGACTCATCGTGGACGCCACGAAGTTGTGGTGGGATATTCGCCCAAGTGCCCGGTATCCAACACTCGAGATGCGGGCCACCGACATCTGCACCCGCCTGGACGACGGTATCGCTCTCGCAGCTCTGACGGTCTCGCTGATGCACATGCTCTTTCGGCTCCGCAGTGACAACAAGCGGTGGCGCACCTATGCCCGCATGCTGCTCGAAGAGAACATGTGGCGAGCACAGCGCTACGGGATCCACGCGCCTCTGATGGACTTCGGCCAAGCCGCACTCGTCCCGATCCCCGATCTTGTCGACGAGCTGATCGAGATGGTCGAAGAGGACGCGCAGTCGCTCGGCTGTTGGGACGAGCTGCTCGGTATGAGAGAGATCCTTGTGCGCGGGACGAGTGCCGACCGCCAACTTGCCACATATGAGGCTGCCCTCGCGGAGGGGGCACAAGTGTCGGAGGCCCTTCAGGCGGTCGTAGATTTCCTCATCAGAGAGACCGTGACGAGCCTCTAGGCGAGGTGGGCTCGCTGCAATCGGCCATCAGTATTCAGTCGTCAGGGTCGCGGCCTCACTCCCGCCAAGAAACCCAGGAGCTTGCGTAACGGCTGTTACTGACGACTGGCGGCCGGTACCCGCTTCTCCTTGCTCTGGGCGTCCAGCACCGCGATTGCGGTCAGGTTCACGATGTCGCCGACCTCTGCGTCGCGCTGCAGCACATGCACGGACTTGGAGAAGCCGGTGAGTATCGGTCCGATCACCTGGGCTCCACCCAGTTTCGAGAGCAACTGGTAGGCGGCGTTACCCGCTGCCAGGTTCGGGAACACCAACACGTTGGCGTGTCCACCGAGACGGTTGAACGCGTGCTGGCGGGCGAGCAATGCAGCATCCACGGCGGTGCGCGCATGCATCTCTCCGTCTACCGGCAGCTCGGGGCGGCGGTCCCAGCAGATCTGGACTGCTTCGCGAACCCTGTCCGGTTCTTCCCCGGACGCAGAACCGAAGTTGCTGTACGAGAGCAGGGCGACTCGCGGATCGGTGTCAAACGTCTCGCCGACGAAATCGGCGGTGGAGATCGCGATCTCCGCCAGTTGCTCGGCAGTCGGCAGAATGTTTACCGCGCAGTCGGCGAGGAAGTACGGCTGGCCTTTGACGATCACTGCGTAGATGGCCGAGACGATCGACCGTCCCTCCTGGAGTGGCAGCACCTGCAGGGCCGGGCGAACGGTCGTCGGGTAGTACGTCGTGAGCCCACCCAGTTCGGCATCGGCATCCCCCTGTTGCAGCATCATGGCGGCGTACAGGTTGGGATCGAGGATTGCCCTGCGGGCATCCGTCGGAGCCATTCCTTTGCGGCCGCGCAGCCGGTACAGCTCATCCGCATAGCGGGCACACGTTTCCGGTTCATTCTGCGGGTCGAGGATTTGGATGCCATCCAGTGACACGTCCTTGTCGGCGGCGACCGACCTGATCGTGTCGATGTTCCCGAGGAGCACGGGGATGGCGATCTGCTCGTCGTAGACGCGTCTTGCAGCCCTGATGATCCGGATGTCGGCGCCGATGGGGTACACGACTCTTTTCGGGTGGGCTTGCGCCTTTGTCGTGACTGTGTGCGTCAAGCCGTACGATGCCTGGAACCTGGACCGCAGCTGCTCCCGGTATTCGTCGATGTCTGCATACGGCTTGCGCGCCAGACCTTCCTCGATCGCTGCCTGGGCGACGGCAGGAGCGACATGCCACAGCACCCTGGGATCGAACGGCTTCGGGATGATGTAGTCCTCTCCGAAGGCCAGGCGGTCGATGTTGTAGGCCTTGAGCACCGATTCGGTGACCGGCTCCCTGGCCAGGTCGGCGAGTGCACGAGCCGCAGCGACTTTCATTTTCTCGCTGATGCCGGTTGCCCTCACGTCGAGAGCGCCGCGGAAGATGAACGGGAAGCCGAGGACGTTGTTCACCTGGTTGGGGTAGTCGCTCCGACCAGTCGCGACGATCGCGTCCGGTCTCGCTTCGCGCGCGTCCTCGTAGCGGATCTCCGGGTCGGGATTGGCGAGAGCGAAGATGATCGGCCGGGCAGCCATCATCATCACCATCTCTTTGCTGACTACGTCTGCAACCGAGACTCCGACGAAGCAGTCGGCACCGATGAGCGCGTCCGCAAGTGTTCGGCTGTCGGTCGGACGAGCGAACTCGGCCTTGTGGCCGGTCATGCCGGCGGTGCGTCCCTCGTAGATGACCCCTCGAGAGTCGCACATGAGAATGTTCTCTGGTCGAACGCCGAGACGTTCGAAGAACCTCGCGACGGCGATACCGGCGGCTCCCGCGCCGTTGAACACGACCTTCGTTTCCTCGATCTTGCGCCCGGTCAGGTCCAGAGCGTTGAGGAACCCTGCCCCGGCGATGATCGCCGTGCCGTGCTGGTCATCGTGGAACACGGGGACGTCGAGTCGCTCTTTGAGGGTGTCTTCGATCAGGAAGCATTCGGGCGCCTTGATGTCCTCGAGGTTGATTCCGCCGACGGTCGGTTCGAGGAGCTCGCAGAAGCGGATGACGTCTTGCGGATCGAGGCTGTTGACCTCCAAGTCGAACACATCGATGTCGGCGAACCGTTTGAAGAGAACACCCTTGCCTTCCATGACGGGTTTGCCTGCCAGGGGACCGATGTTGCCGAGACCGAGGACGGCTGTTCCGTTGCTGACGACGGCTACCAGATTGCCTTTGTTCGTGTATTTGAAAACGTCTTCGGGTTCTCTGGCGATCTCGAGACATGGCTCGGCGACGCCGGGCGTGTAGGCCAGACCCAGGTCGCTTTGGGTGGCCGTCGGCTTGGTGGGACGTACTTCGATCTTCCCTGGGCGACCTTTCGAGTGGTACTCGAGCGCTTCGCTGAAGTGCTTACCTTCTGCCATGACAGGGCCTCCTCGCGCTTAGGGTCGGAAGCCTACTCTGGACCAGCGGGCGGTCAGCGGGCCGCGGCCGTGCCCGGTCCTTGTGACCCGCTGGACCAGGGGATCACCGACGCCGAGTTCACGTGCTCTGCGCTGCCGTCGGCCTCGCGGAGAACGGTATGCCTGCCGATATCCGGGCAGGAGAGCGGCTCCTGGGATAGCCTGGCTGAATGAGCAGCATTGAATTTCGCCAAGGGTTCCTCTGGGGGACGGCAACCGCAGCACACCAGGTCGAAGGTGGCAACTGGAACAACGACTGGTGGGCGTGGGAGCACAATCCGGCGTCACCGTGTGTTGAGCCGTCCGGCGACGCCGTCGATCATTACCACCGGTACCGGGAAGATCTGAGCCTTCTCGCAGACCTTGGATTCACCACGTACCGGTTCTCTCTCGAATGGAGCCGGCTGGAACCTGAGTGCGGCGAGTTCTCGTTCGCCGCACTCAATCACTACCGCAGGGTCATCGAGGCGTGTCGTGACGTCGGCTTGCAGCCGGTGGTCACGTTCCATCATTTCACGACCCCACGGTGGGTTGTGGCGCGAGGCGGATGGGGCAATCCCGACACGGCCGATTGGTTCGCCCGCTTCGCGGGTTGGGCGGCCGAGGGTCTCTCCGAGCGGCTGTCGATGGCCTGCACGATCAATGAGCCGAACATCGTCGCGACGATGGGATTCCTCACGGGGGTGTTTCCTCCGGGCCTTCAGGATGCCGGCGCCCGTGAGCGTGCAAACGGCGTGCTGATCGATGGTCATCACAAGGCGGCGGCCGCCATCCGCCGGGCTGCGCCCGGCTGTCGGGTCGGGCTCACCCTCGCTATGTCGGAGTGGACGGCTGTCGATGGCGGCGAGGAGACGCTCGACGAGTTGAGGGGTCCGATGGAGGACGTATTCCTCGAAGCAACGAGCGCCGACGATTTCATCGGGGTGCAGACGTATTCCCGCAACCGGGTCTCACCGGCGGGCTACCTCGGACCCGACACGGACGCGGAGCTGACGCTCATGGGATATGAGTTCCGTCCTCAGGCGTTGGAAGCGACGATCCGTAGGGCGGCCGAAATGACCGGGCTTGCGGTGTTCGTCACCGAGAACGGCATCGCGACAACCGACGATCGGCGTCGAATCGAGTTCGTTCGACGAGCTCTCGAAGGGGTACACCGGTGCATCGAAGACGGGATCGAAGTACTCGGTTACACGTACTGGAGCGCACTCGACAACTTCGAATGGGCGCTGGGTTACGGACCGACGTTCGGGCTCATCGGTGTCGACCGTGGAACCCAGCAGCGGTCCGTCAAACCAAGCGCGCGGTGGCTCGGAAGAGTCGCACAGGCAAACGCGCTCGTCTGAATATCGACGCGGCCGATCCGCTCTTTACCATCCGGGCCATGGATGCTTTCACTCTCTGCGACGAACTGCTCGACGAACTCCTCGAACTGTCCCCGATTGCCTGTACGTACGCCGGCATCGCCGGCAGAGACCACTTGTGGGATGACTTGAGTCCCGACGGCATGGCTCGTCGCAAGGCGTTGCTCGAACGGTACCGGGACGCCTTCTTCGCACTGCCGGATGGCGAAGACCGATGGGAGCAGCTCGCCGTGCGAGTAGCGGAGGCGTTCATCGATGAGCAGATCGATCTGCTCGGCGGCGGAGAGCACCTTCGCAATCTCAACAACATCGCCTCGCCTTTCCAGGATCTTCGGCAGGTCTTCGACATCATGGACAAGACCACCGATGAGGGCTGGGACAACATCACTGCAAGACTCCGGACGATCGGTGTCGCGCTCTCGGGGTATCGGGCGTGCCTGGAGGAGGGGATTGCGAAGGGCATGCCGGCTGCCAGACGCCAGGTTGAAGCGGTGGTCATTCAGGCCAGGGTGCAGGCCGGAGAGGAATCTTCGTTCAAGCGGCTCATCGAGGAGCTCGGCGAATCGTCTGTGGCGACATCGGAGCGGGTTGCGGCACTCCGCGAGGCCGTCGACGTGGCAACGGGAGCAGTCTCGGATTTCGCCGAGTACCTCGCGGCAACCTACCTGCCGGCCTCCGCGGCTGATGACGCCGTGGGCGAGGATCGCTATGTGCGAGCCGCCCGCCGCTACCTCGGTACGACCATCGATCCCCGCGAGACGTATGCGTGGGGCTGGACCGAGGTTCGCAGACTCAGAGAGGAGATGGTCGAGACAGCCGCAAGAATCGGCGCTCCCGGGCCGCTCGATGACGTCATCGAGACGCTGAGAACCGATCCGGCCCGTTGTGCCCAGAGCCCCGAAGAGTTCGTCTCGTTCATCGAAGGCCGATTGCGTGAGGCCGTCGCCGATCTCGACGGGCGTATCTTCGACATTCCCGATCCGGTCAAGCGAATCGATATCAAGATCGCTCCGCCCGGTGGTGCGCTCGGCGCCTACTACCTGGAGCCGAGTGAAGACTTCTCGCGGCCGGGCAGCGTTTGGTGGTCGACGGGAGACAAGCAGGTACTCCCACTGTGGGATGAGGTCAGCACCGCCTATCACGAAGGATTCCCCGGTCATCATCTCCAGGTCGGCGTCGCACTCTTCCTCGCAGATCACCTGAGTCGTTTGCACCGCCTGCTGATCTGGTATCCGGGCTACGGAGAAGGTTGGGCCCTCTATGCCGAGCTGCTCATGCACGAGCTCGGATACCTGGACAATCCCGAGTACGTGCTCGGGATGCAGGCCGCTCAGATGCTGCGCGCCTGCCGGGTGGTGATCGATATCGGGTCCCATCTCGATCTGGCCATTCCCGACGAGGCCGTCTTCCACCCCGGCGAGCGCTGGACCTTCGAGTTGGCGGTGGAGATGCTCACCAATTTCGCCTACCTGGGTCGTGACTATGCGGAGTCTGAAGTGACGAGGTATCTCGGATGGCCGGGACAGGCGATCTCTTACAAGGTGGGGGAACGGCTGATCCTCAGTCTCCGGGAACAACTCAGGTGCCGGATGGGCGACGCGTTCGACATCAAAGACTTCCACAACCGCGTGCTGGGTTCAGGGCCTGTAGGACTCGACCTGCTGCGTCAGATCGTCCTGGAGGGATGAGGAACCGGTTCCGGGATTCGGGGCCTACCGAGGACTGCGCGGCACGCATCTCGACGCCGGTGCGTGACCGCTCACCGCGTTCTGGATTCCGCCGGTACCCGGCCAGTGATGGAATCTGTATCGGTAACGCGCACAGCCGTCGATCCACGGACCGGTATCACCCGACAGATCCCTACCGGCATGCCTTCGACAGCACCGGATACGGGTTCACGGCGTCCCTGTTGTTGGGATGGATTTCGAAATGAACATGTGTCCGCGAACCGATCGCGTTCCCGCTGTCGCCTACGTAGCCGATGATCTCACCTGCAACGACGACGCCGTCGGCACCAAAATGGTCGAGATGGCTCGCGATGTAGAGCGTTCCGTCGTTCCCGAGGAGGTTGACCTGGAACCCGCCGATCGACCCGGTCACCTGTCGGACGACGCCGCCGACAGGAGCCTGCACGGGTGTCCCTCGGGAAGCGAACAGATCGTTCCCCGTGTGGAAACGGCCTCCCGACCGCGGGAAGCCCCAGTCGTTGAAGAAAGTTGCTCCCGGAACCGGGCAGAGCCAAGCGCCTTCGGTCACGACGAGCACGGTGCCCGCCGTGATCAGATTCGGGTCCTTGATTCCGTTCACGTCTGCGATCCGATCCACCGACGTCGCGAAACGCAGGGCGATCGCGCTCAGGGTGTCTCCACGCCGAACCGTGTAGGTCTGTGGCTCCTGGACCTCAGGATCGAACGCAGGCGCGTCGGAGCCGACCTGGAGCCTGGTTCCGACGTAGATGAGGTTCGGGTCGGTGATGCCGTTGGCTCTGGCCAACTGCTCGACCGTGATGCCAAGCCGCTTTGCGATGCCCTCGAGCGTGTCTCCCGCCTGCACCACGTAGCTTTCCTTGTTCGGGATGATCAGCACCTGACCGACGGCGATCAGATTCGGGTTCTTGATGTGATTGGCGTCGACGAGTGCCTGTACGGTCGTATCGTTTCGCTCGGCGATCCTCGACAGCGAGTCTCCTGAACGCACGACATAGGTCGCCGTGGTGGCGGCCACGGCAAGCACCATGGTCGCGAGTGCTCCGGCGACTCGTAGGTTCCTTCTCATTGACTCAGGTTTCGGCGGTTCCCGGGGCTCTCTTGAGGCCTACGCCGGCTCTGAGTTGTCCGCACGCCGCGTCGATGTCCTGGCCACGGTTCGTGCGCTTCGTGGCGTTGACACCCGCTGCCTTCAAGCGAGCGACGAACTCGTCGATGCGAGAGGAGGGAAGCATCGGTGACAGCGGCGTCGGGTTGAGCGAGATGACGTTGATGTGAGCCCGCAGCCTTCGAGCGATTGCGGCGACCCTGTCGGCCTGTTCATCGCTGTCGTTGACCCCTTCTATGAGCGTCCACTCGATCGAGATGCGGCGATGTTTCTTCTCGAAGTACGCCGCGGCGGCAGCCTCGACGGCGGAGAGCGGGTACCGGGAGTTGATGGGGACCAGCGAGGATCGAAGTTCGTCGTCGGCGGCGTGAAGACTGATTGCGAGGTTGACAGGCCAAGGCTCTTCGGTCAGGCGGGTCATTCCTGGGACGATTCCCACGGTGGACACGGTGATCGACCGGGCCGACAAGCCCATCTCTTCGATGATCCGGCGGATCGCCTCACGAACCCGGTCGTAGTTGGCAAGAGGCTCTCCCATTCCCATGAAGACGACGTTCGTGAGTCGGTCGGGGACGTTTGGCATACCGGAACTCCGCAGGTGGGCTCGAGCGAACGCCACTTGGGCGACGATCTCGCCGGCTTCGAGATGCCGCTCGAATCCGAACTGGCCGGTGGCACAGAAGGTGCAGCCGAGAGCACAGCCTGCCTGAGAGGAGATGCAGACCGTCGTCCGGTTCCTGTAGCCGATCAGCACCGTTTCTATCGCTGCACCGTCCGGTGTCCTGAACAGCCACTTGACCGTTCGTCCGCCGTCGGCCGACTGTGCCACTTCGACGGTGAATGGCCACAACTCGAGGGTTGCCCTGACATCGGTGGGCAGATTGGTCATTTCCTGCACGTCGAGAACCGGCGTCCTGTACAGCCAGCGCCGGAGTTGATCGATCCGATACGAAGGCTGGTCCGGCAGCAGGTCGCCGAGATCGTCGGGATGGGTGAGATATGGCACCGATTCATGGTAGGGGTTTGGGAACCTAGACTCGCCGCTATGCATCGGCTTCCATCACTGCGCGGGTTGCCCTGGGGAAGGGATGACGACTCGATGAGTGCCGTCGACCTGACGAGCATGTGGGTCGCCATCACACTCGGAGTCCCCGTCGCCGTGGTTGGGTTCGAATTGATGGTCAGCCCGTCCTTCGGTGGGCTTGGCATGTCGGCGGCGCAGCTTCTGTTGGCGGTTCCGCTCGGTGTGGTCGTCGCCGTCGGTTTGCTGTGGGCCTCTGCACGACCGGGTGCCGCCTACGGGGAAGGCGCCGTTCTCATGCTCAAGCCCGCGCTCGGCGTGTTCGGAAGCTGGATCTACCTTCCCGTTCATGTCGTCCTGATGATCGTGCTGGCTGCGCTCGAACTGCGAGTGGTGGGAGTTGTGCTCGACGCCGGCTTCACCGGCTTGGGCCTACCCATCGGCGTCAACGTTGGAATCATCGTGACGGCGATTCTTGCGTTTGGTCTCGGAGCGGTTGGGACGTCGTGGCTGCGATGGTGGGTCCGCAGAGTCGCCTTCTGGGGTGGGCTCGGCTCGGCGATGTGGGTGGTGTGGAGACTCGCCGCGGATCTGGACATAACGAGTGTCCGCCTGCAGTCACCGTCTCCAAGATTCTGGCTGGGTGTCGACATGATCATCGGACTCGCTGTGCTGTTCTTTCCACTTGTCGTCGATACCGCGCGCACCGTGTCTGATGAGAGCGCTGCATCCGCGAGCGTGGGAGCGGGGTTCGGAGTCACGGCGTTGCTCGTCCTGATGGCGGGAGGACTCGCTGCGGCTGCTGCGCCGGGGGTGGTCGATCCCGGCTTGGTCATTGTCAAGTTCGGGGGACCCGCTCTGGGTGTGGTCGGAGGACTGGTTCTGCTGGCATGGGCGCTCGGGAGTGAAGCCGATCAGCCGGCTCTGTTCCTCGTGATGCCGACCCAGGCGCTGCAATCATTTGATTTCCGTATTCCCCGGTCGGTCGGAGTGATCTGGGGCCCTGTCATCGCAGCCGTCGTGGCCATGTTGACAGATACTCGAGATCTGTTCGGGGTGATCAGTTTCCTCATCAGCATTCTCACTCCGATCCTCGGAGTGTTCCTCGCCGACTACTTCGTCGTTCGCCGACGGGCGTACCTTTCGCGTGATCTGTATCGGACTCGCGGGGCCTATCGCGGCATCAATGTTGCCGCAGTTCCCGCGATTCTTCTCGGGTTCGTCGTCTTCCAGTGGGTGAACCCGGTTGGTGCGCACTGGTGGATCGAGGTGGTCCTCTCGGTGCTTCCGGGAGCGCCGATTGCCCAGCTCGGCATCCCGGCGGTGGTGACATCCTTCCTGGCCGCCTTTGTCACCTACGGGATTCTCGGGCGCTTTACCGTCAGGCAGGCTGCATACATCTCCAAGATGCGGATCTAGGAGTCTGCCGAGCCCCCAGTCTGCGAACCCAGGGCTCGTAGGTACCCTGGGGGTACTCCTGAGCCCAGGGTTCAGGAGAGTGGGGTGTCGCTCTACAGGATGTTCGCCGCCATCTCGGCGAGGGGACTCCGGACGGACTTCTCGAGCGTGATGTGACCGAACAGGTGGGTTCCCTTGAACTTCTCGATGAGTGCAGCGACCCCGCCGTAGGGAGAGATGTACGGGTTGTCGACCTGCGTCAGGTCACCACAGAACACTACCTTGGAATCACGGCTCATCCTCGTCAGGATCACCTTCAACGTTGACAGCTCCAGGTTCTGGGCCTCGTCGATGATGACGAATTCACCGGTGATCGAACGCCCCCGCAGATACGTCATGGATGCGAGTTCCAGGACGTTTCGATCGGTGAGCTCGGCGATCGCCTCGCGGGTCCCTTGGGGTCCGGCGCCCGAGAACAGCGCGTACAGGTTGTCGTGGACGGCGGCCATCCACGGTGCCAGTTTCTCCGAGAGGTCACCGGGGAGATACCCGACTTCCTGGCGGCCTACTGCGACCAGAGGCCGGTAGACGGAGACTCTTCGATAGCAGCCGGCTTCCAGGACCTGTTCGAGACCCGCGGCGAGCGCCAAGAATGTCTTGCCGGTGCCTGCCATTCCCATGAGCGAGACTGCGGGGATCTCGGAATTGAGAAGCAGGTCCAGCGCCAGTGTCTGGCGCACGTTCTTTGGCTCCACGCCAAAAGCGCGCCGACTGCCGGCCACTCGTCCGATCACGACTTCCGGATCAGTCGCGATGACATGAGCCAGCGCGGACTGGGAAGGACCCCCGTGGAGAACGAAGAACTGGTTGATGGTGGCTGCAACGCCGGGAAGCGGAACCTTGCCGTGTTGGTAGAGCGCATCGATGATGGCGTGGTCCACGGTCAGGTCGGTGACGCCCGAGTAGAGCTGGTCCACGGGCATGGTGTCTGCCTTGTAGTCCTGGACGGCAACGCCCAGCTGGGCTCCTTTGATTCGCAGGGCCGCGTCTTTGGTGACCAACACCGGCTCGCGGCCTGCGTCGGTGAGGTTGAGACAGGTTGCGAGGATGCGGTGGTCCGTCGTGGAGGGATCCAACACGCCGGGCAACCGGTCCGACTTGGTGCCGTTCAGTTCGATCCGAAGCGAGCCACCCGCCGGTAGCCGGACGGCGTCACGGAGACCACCGTTCCTGGAGGCGCCCATGGTCTCGAGGAGCCGGAGCGCAGATCGAGCATTGGCGCCGACATCGTCCGGACGTGTCTTCTTCCGGTCAAGTTCCTCGATCACCACGAGGGGAAGGACTACCGGATGTTCGTCGAAGCGGAGGGGGGCACTTGGGTCGGCGAGCAGTACACAGGTGTCGAGGACATAGTCCACACCGTCTCCTTCAGCCAGGGTGAGCAAGAGGTTTGCCGCTCTCACGAGCAAAGGCAAGGACTCCTCAGGTTACGGCTGAGCGTTGCGCTGCCTCTGCGATCCAACCTTCGACGCGTGATAGCGGTGCGTCGAGTTGCTCCGCCAGCGTGACAGGGTTGGCTTGTGCAAGTGCCTGCAACGTGGTGATACCGTGTTGCCGGAGTCGCGATGCGAAGACGTCACCCACTCCACTGATCACAGTGAGGTCATCGGCCGCGGGGGCAGCATCGACTCGAAACGTCGGGGGTTCAGGCTCGCGAGGAAGTGCGAGGGAGATCAGACGGTCCCTCATGAGCCACACCGCCGCCCCAAGACCGGCGAGAAAACCGGTCACTTTCATCAATCGTTTCATGCTGTAGAGCTTACCCGGTTCTGGGTCCCTGATACTGGGACCCAGAAGAGCCGCCGGCTTCCAGCCATCAGCTCGCGCGTATGTTCCTCGTGATGAGAACGCTTGCCGGTAGCTGGTGACTGGCTAGCGACCACCGTAACTGGTCACCCTTTGTAACAGGTCCAGTGGGACCATCCCCCCGCGTAGTACTTGAGCCATGCGGCAACCGCGACGTTGGCGTATGGGTCGAAGATGTCGGCTCCGCCCCAACCGGCCGCCGTGCTGCGTTCGGCCCAGTAGCGGGGGAGATGCTGAAACAAGCCTGATGCATGAGTGGACTTGTTCTCGGCAGTTGGATTCAGCGTCGATTCGCACTTCGCGAGGGTGAGGGCCATGTCGACGTCTTGTGGCTTGAAGAACAATTCAATGATGCTCCGCACCTCGTCGGACGACATGTACGTCTCGGCCTTGGCGGAGGCGGCGCGTGCCGGCGGTGGCGTTGCTGCGACGGGTGGAGTCGTGGTCGGCGTCGATGGTGGAGGGGGCACGTACCGCTGCACGCGGAGCGAGTCCAGCAGATCATTCTCGTGAGAATCCACGGTGGGCGTCTCTTCTGTAGAGGTCAATCGCATCCCGGCGGCGAGGGCGCGCGCCAACACCTGTCCCGTCGCCGCTCCGCGGACGGGCAGGGTCGTGGTAGTTGTGGTGATTGGCTCGGGCACCTGCTGTGGGGAGAAAGCGGCGAAGCCGGCTACTGCCAGCGTTGCCACCATCATCCACAACACGACCGCCACGAGACGTGGCACACGCATCAGAAAAAGAACTCCAACCTCTCAGCGCTACGGACCCAACGCAGGCCCAGGGAAAGGCTAGGAGGATCAGGTGGGTACGTGCAACCCGGATCCGACCATAAACTGGCAGGGCTGCGTCTCCCGAGGGAGAGGGGGTACGATCGTTGTTCGTGAAGGTCGATTTCTATGCGCCCCCTGGCGGAGTCCACGAGACGGCGCGTCTCGCAGAATCGGCAGCATCTGCCGGATTCGACGGCTTCTTCGTGTCGGAGACCAGCCATGATCCATTCGTCCTGCTTGCAGCGGCGTCACAGGCGGTCGGAGGATCCCTCGATTTCGGGACTGCCGTTGCCGTCGCGTTTCCTCGATCGCCGATGGTGACCGCCATGGCGTCGTGGGATCTGGCGAGAGAGTCGAAGTTCATACTTGGGCTTGGAACCCAGGTCTCCGCGCACATCAGGGGACGGTTCTCGATGGAGTGGGGCGCTCCCGTGGAGCGGCTACGGGACTATGTCGAAGCCCTTCGGGCGATCTGGTCTGCGTGGCAGAGCGGGGGGAAGCTCAATCATCGAGGGGAGTTCTACCGATTCACTTTGATGACCCCCTTCTTCGATCCCGGTCCGATCCCCGATCCGGTCATTCCGGTGTGGCTGGCCGGAGTGGGGCCCAGGTCGACGAGGCTTGCCGGCGAGATCGCCGACGGATTCCACATACACCCGTTTCACACGGTCCGTTATCTCGATGAGGTGGTAACTCCGGGACTGGCTGAAGGGTGGAAGGCCGCGGCGCGGGATCCGGGCGCTGTGGCGGTAAGTGCCAGTGTCCTGGCTGCAACAGGACGAAATGCGGCGGAGGTAGCC